>JABBBA010000062.1 GCA_018607685.1 K189A clade bacterium
GGGTAACCCCATGACCACGATCGGTGACGTTAACTCGTTTTCTGATTTATGGCTCTATGCCTCCCGCGTTACCTTCCAGGATGTCGCAACAGACAGGCCTGCAGGATGGCTTGGTCTACTCTGGTGGGTACCGTTCGCTTCAATCAAGCAGTTTGGTTATCTGGGATTATTGTTTATTCCGCTGGGAATGCTGCGTTCAAGACTTGATCTCTCGAAACCGGT
This sequence comes from K189A clade bacterium, assembly GCA_018607685.1. Taxonomy (GTDB): domain Bacteria; phylum Pseudomonadota; class Gammaproteobacteria; order Pseudomonadales; family Azotimanducaceae; genus UBA9659. The sequence continues at coordinate 223 of JABBBA010000062.1, forward strand.
CGCTGTCTCGTTGCTGTTGCTTTGGGTTGCGAACTGCGTGTTGTTGCCGCTGTTGAAGACAACCCAGCTCGATGATCTAGGTAAAATGTACTACCCAACGTGGATTCTTCTGTCGTTCGTGAGCTGCTCTATCTGGATGGTGCTGGGTATTCGGTTTCTCTGGACCGTATCAGAAAGCCAGGCAATTGCGCGGCTGTCGACTGCCGGGCTGGTTTTCATGGCGGTGGCGATACAATCATATTCATTGCTGGGTGCAAACGATACTGTATGGGTAGACCGTTATAACCGCCTGCTGCTGGAATCGCTGGACAAGAATGCTGTGCTGGTTGTCGCAGGTGACACGCAAACTGGTCCCCTTGGAACCTTGCACCACGTGCAGGGGGTAAGGCCTGATGTTGAGCTAAGGCAGCGGCACAATATGCTGTTCAGCAATCGTCTGGCGAATCCGCGTCTTGACCCTGAGGCGCAGGCACGATTGCTTGCCAACTATATAGGCTCAACTGATAGACCGGTTTACAGTATTGATGTTCCTGATGGGGTTGCTCGAGACTATGGAATGTACTTCAGGCTGGGTGAACAGGGTTTTGGCTTTAACCCGGCCCTTGATGCTTATATGCGTGATCTGATGCTGGCGCTAAAGGAAGGCGTTGTGCACGATCCGTTTATTGAGGGGTACCTCAATAATGTTTTGTATCAGTACGTCCGTACCGTGGTAGGTGATGCCCTGGCGAGTGAAGGCCTTTCGAGGGAACAATTGGTTCGGCTAGCGCCTGTTACTGAGACGTTTCAGGCAAAAATATGGACGCTGCATCATTTTGTGAATACGCCGCAGCCATCGATCGATCACAATCAACTGGCCAGCCTTGTGGCAGAAGGCGAACTGCAGCTTGGTACTGGCATCCCGGCGGCTGGGGCGCGTCGGTTTTTACTGTTAGCCGGAGACGCCTACCGTAAAATTCTAGGCAGGCAGGATAAGGCACTCATCAGTTACCAGGGGGCACGCGGATATGATGTTGATCGCGAAACCTGTGAGTATCTTGTTACCCACCAGCTAACAGGCCTCTTATCGCAGGTTGGATGTGCGAACTAGCTGAAATCGAGTTCCTGCTGCCTGAACGCAACATCGCCTATCTTCACCGGTGGCTGCCAGTTCTCATGGTTTTCATTGTAGGTATCGATCAATGTATCAATGGCTTCCAGTGACAACTCGTCCAGCGTGTTGGCTGGTGCGTCTTTAACACCTCCGCCAGAACGAAACTCCAGTAGTTCTACGCCGGCAGGCCCAGCGGTATATTTGTAGGGCATGCCATTCGGCAGGAAGAATGTTGAGCCGGGCCCAAGTCGGCGTTTACCAAGGGTGATTTCACCGGTGATAACGTAGTAAAGGCAATCACCGTACTGGGGATGGCTGTGTCGAAAAAGCGGGAAGTTTGCACCAAACCAGACATGAGCCAGGCTCATTCCGCTAGCAGCACGTTGGGCGAACAGCAAAGTAGAACTGGTGCCTTCTGTAAACGCTTTCACCATTTCGACAACTTTGTCTCGGGTTGCTTCTTCGCCGTATTTCTCTGCCAGCACGCTGTAGTCGAAAGCGGCCGCGGCGTGTTCATCCTTGATCTTGGATGCGGGAATTGGGGTAGCGATAGCGGGGTTCTCGTTTATCTTGAACGGTCCTCGCTCAGAGGAATAGCCTCGCGTAACAGTGGGCTCAAACTTTTTTTGTTCGCTCATACAATTCTCCAGTGACGAGACTGAAGCATATTGGGGAATCGGCAGGCTGGCAACCGGGATGGTTGTCAGCAGATGGTTGCTAGTGGGTGTGCTCCAGCATTGTGATTCGCTCGCCACCTTCCAAAAGGGGTGCCAGCTCTGAGATAACGTTCTTTCTTTCAGGGGAATGCAGCCAGGACTCCCAGTGTTCAAGGCTCTCCCACTTTGACATGATAATTCTTCGGCTGGGGTCTAGCTTGTCCATGAGAGACTCACCAGCGATACATCCGGGCGCGCGAACAACCTGACTGATAGTGCGTTTCACCGTACAGTCGTAGTAGTGCTCTAATCCCTGGGCGATCCGCCTCTCTATAAGTACCCTGATCATTGCCGTATAAGTCGAAGTAAGTCGGGCGAAGAATTATACTCACCTGACCTGACCCTACAAGTTTTAAGGCCGTATTTAGGGACAAAATGGATATATAATCTGTTCAACGGAACGTATTCGCAGGTAACTCTGCCATATCAACTTGATATAGAGATCAAATGACACTCCACGCTGACGTAGACATTGACGCCACTGGGCTTCGCTGCCCGGAACCTCTTATGGTGGTCCGTAATAAGCTGATGGATATGTCGCCAGGCCAGATTGTTAAGGTCACTGCAACCGATCCTTCAACCTCCTGGGATTTCCCGAACTTCTGCAAGTTCCTTAGCCATGAAATGGTTCATCAGGAAACCGAGGGTGATATTTACCGGTACTGGATAAAGAAGGGATAGACGGCCAGTTCATGTCATTAACGGTCCACCACTATTTTGCCTATGGCAGCAACATGAACCCTGACCGGGTACGGCAGCGTAAAATGTCGTTTGAGTCCGCTGCATCAGGGCACCTGTTCGACTATTCTCTCAGATTCAATAAGCGGTCTGTGAAGTATCCGGGCGCAGCTTCTGCCAATGTGATGGCATTAGCTAATGGGGTCACGGAAGGCGTGATTTATCGGCTGGCTGAGCCTGTGCAGATTGAAATGATGGATCCCTACGAAGGTTATCCTGTCCGGTATACCCGAACCGCGCTACCCATTGTTACCGAATCAGGTGTTGTTGATGCGTGGGTATACATTGCCAATGAAGCTCACGTCGCTGAGGGCCTGGCGCCTGCACGTTGGTATTTGAATCATCTGCTGGCGGGTAGGGACTACCTTTCAGAACCCTATTTCGAATCGCTTTCCCAAACAAACTGTTTGCTTGATTCTGATATCGAGCCAGTTTGATGCTTGCTGAACAGATCAGTGAAATTTTTAATCGATGCTTTTATCAATCGAAAACAAGACTGATTGGGGGCGCATCCGAGCCCCTTTATGAACCTGGTGAGCAGGAAGCCCGGGTTTATTTTCGTGAGGATTATGCCTCGAGTGCCCTGCACGAAATCGCTCACTGGTGTATAGCAGGTGCTAACCGGCGCCAGCAAACTGATTACGGCTACTGGTATAACGGTGAACGCGACCTGGGGCAGCAACGCACGTTTGAAGCCGTTGAAGTAAAACCGCAGGCGCTGGAGTGGATCTTTAGTGTGGCTGCGGGCATCGACTTTCGAGTGAGCTGTGACAATTTTGATGAAAGTACGCTCAACATGAGTCGCTTCAGGGCTGACGTGCGCGCCGCTGTCATCGGCTGGCTGGATAGTCTGCCACCACGTGCAGATAGATTCATCCACTCACTGGTTGAGCAAACGGGGAATCACCAGGCCCTGAAGACTGATACCTACAGGGAACTGCCAAAATGAATGACGCAACGATCAATGCTATCCCCGATGGTTACAGCACGGATCCCGGGTTTGATCCCGCCGAGGATCACACAGGACCCTTTTTCTACCTTGAGACATCCGAAGGGTTCGACTGCGTGTTTCTACCCGAGGGTAAGAACTGTAACGTCAATGGACTGGTTCACGGTGGCGTACTCATGACATTTGCGGACTTTTCGCTGTGTATGGCGGCAACCGACCATTACAGGGAAGAGAGTTGTTCTACTATTAGTTTCAGTTCAGCGTTTGTATCGGCCGCGTCCCGGGGTGAGTTGATTCGTTGTTTGCCAAAAGTGACCAAAAAAACAGGCTCAATGGTGTTTGTCTGTGGTGAGCTTGAGAGTTGCGGTGACGTGGTGATGACCTTCAGCGCGGTGGTTAAAAGGTTGCGCGACAAATGACTGAGCCGCTTTATCTGGTCGATGCTTCCATCTATATCTTCAGGGCATACTTTTCTATACCCGATACCTTTGTTGATGGCAGGGGAGAGTCCGTAAATGCCGTGTATGGTTACACCAATTTCATGCTCGACCTGTTAGAGAAGCAGCCGCAATACATTTCTTTTGCGTTCGATGAAAGCCTGAACACCTGTTATCGCAATGACATCTATCCAGAGTACAAAGCAAATCGCGACCTCCCCGATGAGAACCTGGAATTTCAGCTGGCGAAATGTCAGGAGATTACCCGTTTGCTGGGCATGCATCATCTGAGCCTTAAGCGTTACGAGGCGGATGACATCATCGGTACGTTGCACACCATTCTTGCAACGGACAGGCCAAGCATCATTGTTACCCGTGACAAGGACCTGGGTCAGTTACTCAGGGCCGATGATGTGCTCTGGGACTTTGCGGCAGATCAGCACTCAGGCCCCGCAGAGGTGAAAGAGAAATTTGGCGTACATGCTCACCAGATAGCAGACTACCTTGCGTTGGCCGGGGATTCTGTTGATAACATACCCGGAGCTC
>JABBBA010000306.1 GCA_018607685.1 K189A clade bacterium
GTTAAGTTTTACCTACGCCGGTTGGACCCAGGAACAGGAATGATCCATTGGGCCTACCAGGATCGGACAGGCCGGCTCGAGAACGACGAATGGCGTTGGACACGGCCTTAACCGCTTCATCCTGACCAATCACCTGTTTGTGCAGTTCTTCCTCAAGCGCTAACAGCTTTGCGCGTTCGCCTTCCATCATCTTGGTGACAGGTATCCCTGTCCATTTTGAAACAACCTCCGCAATTTCCTCTTCGGTCACCCGGTTCCGGAGCAAAGTCATGGCTGAAGTGTCAGGGGACTGAGCCACATCAAGCTGTTTTTCAAGATCCGGTATCGCGCCGTACTGGAGCTCGGACATTTTCGTCAGGTCACCGGCACGTCGTGCTGATTCAAGATCCAGTTTCGCCTGCTCAAGATCTTCCTTAACCTGTTGCGCACCGTGAAGTGCCACTTTCTCAGCACTCCAGACACTGTCGAGATCCGCATACTCCTTTTCCAACTCCTCAATCTCGCCATGCAGGCTCTCAAGGCGCGACTTTGAACCCTCATCCTCTTCATTCTTGAGCGCTTCACGTTCAATTTTAAGCTGGATGAGTCGCCTCTCCAGACGATCCATATCCTGAGGCTTTGAATCCATTTCCATACGGATCAAACTCGCCGCCTCATCGATCAGATCAATGGCCTTATCCGGCAGCTGACGGTCTGTAATATATCGGTAGGACAACTGAGCCGCAGCAATGATTGCCGGGTCAGTAATATCGACGCCGTGATGAACCTCATAGCGCTCCTTAAGCCCTCTCAATATAGCGATAGAATCATCGACGCTGGGTTCATCTACCTGCACTTTCTGGAACCGACGTTCCAGCGCAGCATCTTTTTCAATGTATTCGCGGTATTCATCGAGTGTCGTGGCACCAACACAGTGGAGCTCACCCCTGGCGAGCGCAGGCTTGAGCATATTGCCGGCATCCATGGCACCTTCCCCTTTACCGGCACCAACCATCGTATGCAGCTCATCTACAAACAGAATAACCTGCCCTTCTTCTTTTGACAGCTCGTTAAGGACAGCCTTCAGGCGTTCCTCAAAGTCACCGCGAAATTTTGCACCGGCAATCAGCGAGCCCATATCAAGTGAAAGAATTCTCTTGTTACGCAATCCTTCAGGGACTTCGCCATTGATGATTCGCTGGGCGAGGCCTTCAACAATGGCAGTCTTACCGACACCAGGCTCGCCAATCAGGACCGGATTGTTTTTGGTACGACGTTGCAGCACCTGAATCGTTCGCCTGATTTCCTCATCTCGTCCGATTACCGGATCAAGTTTGCCCTGCTCGGCAAGTTCGGTCAGGTTAACGGTGTACTTATCAAGTGCCTGCCGGGTGTCCTCCGCATTAGGGTCGTCAACGGTAGATCCACCGCGCATCTGTTCAATCACACGCTTCAGGGATTCCTTCTGAATCTGCAATTTTGAGAAAAGGTCCCCAACCCCGCTGCGGTCATCGACAGCAGCCAGAAGAACCATTTCGCTGGTAATAAACTGATCACCACTTTGCTGGGCATTTTTGTCTGCCAGATTGAGTAACTTGCCCAGTTCCGGTGACATCTGCACTTCACCGAGGTTTTCCTTAATCTCGGGAAGGCGTTCTATGAGGACATCGAGCTCACGCTCCATCGATACGGTATCTACACCCATCTGGGCGAGAATCGGTTTTACTGAACCGCCCTGTTGGCGCAGCAGCGCCTGCACAAGGTGCGCCGGCGCAAGGCTGTTATGATCGCGACCAACAGCCATGGACTGGGCATCGGAGAGCGCTTCTTGAAGTTTGGCGGTAAATTTGTCGATTCTCACGTCTTGTCATCCTGTTTATTGTGAAACTATCCACTTAGTGGGGTCATTTAAGGTCGATTCAAGAGCGAATTTGCCTAGAATAGGCCTCTGTCGATGAGCCCCAACACTAAAGATACCCATGACAACAGAACAGACGGAGAAAAATACTACTTTCAGGCAAAAGCTGAGCACTAGCCCATGACCAGCAAGGTATACATCACACCACAGGGCGCAAAGAAACTAAGAGACGAGGCAAACAATCTTTGGCGAGTTGTTCGTCCTGAGGTGACTAAGCAGGTCAGCGCCGCAGCTGCTCTTGGAGACAGAAGCGAAAATGCCGACTACATTTACGGTAAAAAGCGACTTCGTGAAATCGATAAACGAATCCGATACCTGACCAAGCGACTCGACAACCTGGAAATAGTGGATCGTGTACCCGACAACCAGGACACAGTTTATTTTGGCGCTTGGGTCAGGCTTGAGGACGAAAGCGGAGAGATATCCGTACTTCGGATCGTCGGTGCTGATGAGTTTGATACAACGCTTGGCTGGATAAGCCTTGATTCACCCATGGCAAAAGGCCTGATTGGAAAAAAGAAAGAATCAACGATATTAGTCGTACTGCCCGCCGGCAACGCGGAGCTCTTCATCCTGGATGTCAGTTACCAACCTTTCGACAGCTAACACCTTACTTTTATATCGCGAACAATGAGTAACAGAATGAATTTTGAACGAAACAATATCCGCCAAATGGCAGGTTACGCCAGCGGAGAACAGCCGGATGATGAGCTAACTATCAAATTGAACACCAATGAGAACCCCTACCCGCCTTCTCCCCAGGTGAATGAGGTATTGAATCAGTTTAACCCCGCATCACTCAGGCGCTATCCACCGGCAACGGCGCTAACGTTTCGACGGTTAGCGGCAGAACTCCATGGGCTGGATCCCGAAAATGTTATCGCAACCCGGGGTGGTGATGAACTCCTGAGACTTGTCATCACGACGTTCGTAGACCCGGGGGAGAAAATCGGCATGACCGACCCCACCTATTCTCTCTATCCTGTCCTGGCTCAGATTCAGGATTGCCCTATTGTTGAGGTGCCACTCCTGGATGACTGGACCCTGCCCGGGGAGTTCGCGCGCAGCATGAACGATGCAAAGGTGAAACTGACATTTCTGGTGAACCCTCACGCACCTACCGGCGCTCTACTTCCGATCGATCTGGTTTCCAAACTTGCATCCAAACTTGATTCAATACTGCTGTTAGATGAGGCTTACATCGACTTTGTAGACCACGACTATCAAACCTCGCATTTGGTTAAGCAGCACGACAACCTGGTGATCCTGCGAACGCTCAGCAAGGGTTACTCACTCGCCGGATTACGGTTTGGTTACGGTCTGGCCAATCATTCACTGATTGAGCCGATGCTGAGCAAAACCAGGGACAGTTACAACCTTGATCTCATCAGCCAGTTGATTGCCGAGGCTGCGATCTCAGACCAGGGTTATGCAAGTGGAAACTGGGTAAAGGTGATCACAGAGCGCGCACGTTTAAAGGACCAGTTCCATGCCCTGGGCCTGCTCTGCAACAACAGCCAGGCCAACTTTCTACTCGTGACCATTCCTGATTCGGTCAACTGTAGCGCTGCCGACCTCTACAAAAACCTGAAAGAACGGCATATTTTGGTACGGTACTTCAATACAGAGCGATTAGATGACAAGCTTAGGATCAGTATTGGAACACGCGCTGAAAACGATCAACTCTTATCAACACTTGGAGAACTTCTCAACCCGAGCTAACCCGACTTATGGTTGTTACTAACATCAACGAAACCAGCCGTACCGGCACCATCATACTCAGGCCCAATCATTCATGGAGCTGGCGAGCCAATGTGCTCTTTCTCTCTATTCTGATGTGTGTCTCCATGACCATTGCGTTCGGCTTTCTGTTCGTCGGAGCATGGGTCATCCTGCCGTTTTCAATTCTGGAAATGACAGTTGTCGCCCTTTGCATACGCTATTGCGTCAAACAGTGTAGAAGACAGGAAGTGATTACCATCTCGGACTATGAAGTCAAAATAGAACAAGGCATCACAGGCCCCTCTCACGTACAAACGTTCATGAAATTGTGGGCCACCTGGTTGGTTCAGAAACCTCGACACCCCTGGGATCCGGTATCGCTGGTCATCCGCTCCCACGGGCAGGAACTGGAAGTAGGCAGCTTTCTGAACCAGCGTGACAAGTCCAACCTCGTGTCCCAGCTGAAAAAAGTTACGTCCGCGTAATCATTCGCATCAGCCCTTCCTGGGCAACAGAGGCGATCAACCGCCCATCTTCGGTAAACATATTGCCACGATTGAAACCTCTTGATCCCGCCGATGAAGGACTGTCCATGGCAATCAGGACCCACTCGTCAAACCGGAAGTCCCTGTGAAACCACATCGCGTGATCGAGGCTTGCGGTCATCAAACCCGTCATGAAAGACATCCCATGGGGCAAGGTTGCGGTACTCAGCAATCCCATATCCGAGGCATATGCTAGCAGGCACTGGTGGTGCGCGGTGTCATCACCGAGCTTTTTCTTGGACCGAAACCAGATGTGCTGCACAGGCTCGCTTTTTACCGGGTTCAAATAGTCGACGTCCTCGACTCGTTTCATCTCCACCGGACGATCCCTTTTCATCATGGCAATGAGTTCAGGTGTCAGGTCTTTCTTGCGTTTCTCAAACACCTCTTCCTCGGTTGGAAGATCGTCCGGAAGAGGAACATTAGGCATCTCAACCTGATGCGACAGTCCTTCCTCAAAGACCTGGAAAGAAGCTGACATACTGAAAATGGCTTCCCCTTTTTGAATAGCGATAACCCGTCTGGTCGTAAAACTT
>JABBBA010000338.1 GCA_018607685.1 K189A clade bacterium
TCCTTCGCGGGTGAACATAGAGATGCTGCTCTTACCCATCTTGTCTTTCATGGCAAGTGGGTGAGTTGCCCAGTGTTCGAGGTCCCGGGTGAACAGATAAACTATTCCATCCTTGTCGACCGCAACCCCTGAACCCATCTCAAACTGCATGTCGGAGGGATACACTGGCCAGCTGGCATCAAGTTGATAGCCATCCCGGGGATCGTTACTCTCAGTGTTGTTGTCAACGTCGTGATCAGTGCACATGTCGGGTTCTCTCTATGGGGGATGCATAGACCGTAGCGAAAGTGGGTTCACTGTACAAGTGTTGTACTAGCACTGTTCTGGGCGTGTTTTTTATATGATGTGTGATTCACGCATCTGTTCAGGCGAGGGCCCATGGCGCAGCCGCCATGATTTGCCTATGATTAGAGCCTTATTGCCCCTTTAACGAAACCAAACGAAATTAAACGAACCTAGATAGAAGGTAAACGCATGTCACAGCAAGCAGCGCTCGAAGAATTTCGAGCTTCAACGAAAGCCTGGCTCGAGGAAAACTTCCCCAAATCACTTGTCGGACGCGCGATGGGTCTGGAGGGGGATGCCGACGAAAGCACTAAAGCTGATTTTGAACTCTGGCGGCAGCGGCTCGCCGACAAAGGATGGGGCGCACCTACCTGGGCGGTGGAGTTTGGGGGTGCGGGTATAAGTCATCCTGAGGCCAAGGTCATCGGTCAGGAAATGGGCAAGATGGGTGCTTTCAACCCAATACCCATGATGGCAGGTATGGGCGTCACCATGGTTGGTCCAACCCTGCTTGAATACGGAACCGATGAGCAGAAAGCCAAACATCTTCGTGGTATGGCCAGCGGCGAAACCCGCTGGTGCCTTGGCTTGTCAGAACCAGGAGCCGGGTCAGACCTCGCGTCGTTAATTACGAAGGCTGAAGACGACGGTGATACCTTCAAATTGAATGGTCAGAAGACATGGACATCCGGCGCTGATATTTCGCAGTGGTGTGGCGCTTTGGTCAGAACAGACTCAAACGCCAAGAAGCGAGACGGCATCAGTTTTGTCATGCTGCCGATGGATCAGGAAGGCGTATCAACAAAGCCCATTCGATTGATATCCGGTGCCTCGCCATTTTGCGATACTTTTTTCGATGATGCCCGTGCCGAAAAGAGTGACCTGCTCGGACCTCTAAATGAAGGCTGGAGTGTTGTTAAAAGACTGTTGCAGCATGAGCGCCAGAGCCAGACCCAGGCAAGCGGATCCGGCGGAGGCAAAAAAACACCCTTTCAGCAGATCGCCAAAGACTATGTTGGCGTGGACGAAACCGGTGCCCTGGCGGATGGGGACTTAAGAGTACGACTCACCAATCATCTGATGGATTCCGAAGCACACGGTCTTACGGTCAGCAGAATAACGGCTGAAGCCAGAGGGAAGGTCGAGGTGAGCGCCGCCGCATCGATCCTGAAGAACTCAGCAACAAAAATAGCCCAGGGTAAAGCTGAACTGACTATGGAGCTGATGGGTAGCCAGGGTGTTGGTTGGGAAGGTGACAATTACACCAAACAGGAAATCGACAACGTTAAGGACTGGCTATGGGGTAAAGCCATTTCCATCTACGGCGGCTCCTTTGAGGTCCAGAATAATATTATTTCCAAGAACATACTCGGTCTTCCCGAGAACACACAAAAGGGATAACCAGGATGGCTGCATTAACAGAAGAACAATCCATGATTCGAGACCAGGCGAAATCCTGGGTGACAGAACAAGCCCCGGTGCAAAAATTTCGTGAAATGCGGGACAGTGGCATCGAGAGCAAATACACGCCCGACACCTGGCAGGCAATGATTGAAATGGGCTGGACGGGTATTGTGGTACCTGAACAGTATGGCGGTTCGGGCCTTGGTTACCTGACATTTGGTGTAATACTTGAGGAAGTTGGTCGACAGCTGACGGCGTCGCCGCTGTTTGCCTCTGCGCTCGTGGGTGCATCGGCGGTGCTCCTGGGTGGTAATGAAGATCAGAAACAGGCAATCCTTCCCAGGATCGTAGATGGTAGCGTGATTCTTACGTTGGCTGTCGATGAGAGCCCAAGACATTCACCTTCAAAAACAGCGCTTGTGGCAGAAAAGTCTGGATCAGGCTTCAAACTGACCGGTAACAAAACCTTCGTACATGAAGGGATGACAGCGACCGACTACGTCGTTGCTGCCAGGACCAGTGGTGAAGGGGAAGATGGAATCACGCTTTTCCTTGTATCTGCGAGTGCCGATGGTGTTTCCCGCGAAGCGGTGACCACGTTTGATAGTCGTGGTTATGCGAATGTTCACTTCGATGGCGTTGCCGTCAACGAAAGTGAAGTGCTCGGCACCGTTGACCAGGGCTACCCGCTTCTGGAGGTAATACTGGACCGGGCGAGAGCAGGTCTGGGTGCTGAGATGCTTGGAACCGCTGCGCAGTCCTTCGACATGACGCTCGAGTACTTGAAGACCCGCGTGCAGTTCGGCCAGGTTATCGGCTCTTTCCAGGCTTTGGGCCACAGGGCCGCCGGATTGTTTGGCCAGATGGAACTTTCGCGCTCCTGTGTAGAAGCGGCGCTTCAGGCAATTGATGATGACGCTGACAACGTGCCGAAACTCTGCGCCCTGTCTAAAGCAAGGGTCGGTGATTTTCTGCATGAAATGTCTAACCAGCTGATCCAGATCCATGGCGGCATTGGTATGACCGATGAGTTCGATGCGGGCCTCTATCTTAAGCGTGCCCGTTTGCTGGAAACATCTTTCGGTAACAGGGCATTTCACCGTGATAGATATGCCAGGCTGCTGGGATTCTAGCTTGAGCTTATTTGGCATCGAGGGTGAATCGTTTATGGAAGCGCTGGCGCTAAGGCCGGCGCTGCAAACGAAATACGCAGCATTTCTTGATGCCATTGAATCCAGTGATACAGTACCGGAACGCGTATTCCTGTTGTGTCGAGCGCGAATCACCCAAATTCACGGCCAACAGGCCCAGGGTATTTCAGCTGAAGATGCATCAGCGCTGCAATCTCAACAGTTAGAAACACTCAGCTTGTCGGAACAAACAGCTCTGGCTGCAGCCGAAAAAATACCTTATCAACATCACCTTCTTGAAGACGAGGAAGTTGAAGCCATAAAGTTGGCGTTTGGCGAAGCCGGCTGTGTTTCGTTGCTGACAGCTCTCGCGTTCTTTGATGTGGCTTGTCGTTTGAACGCGACCATGACAGGAGGAACCAGCTAATGTCCACAACACCCAGGATTGGCTCGGCGATTCCCGGCGCCCCGTCAGAGTTCGGGACGGTGATGAGCCATACACCAGACATCATCACGTGCTTTGGCGAACTCTATGCAGAGTTTTGGCAGCAGGGATTGATCAGTCAGGAAGTTAAAGAGATGACCAGGATCCGTAATGCGCGCATTACCGATTGCGGCTACTGAAAAAACGTTCGGTTTGACGCCGCTCGTGTAGCGGGTCTGGATGAAAATATCGTCGCGCAGATTGAAGACGGATACGAAAACACGCTTGGTGAAAAGGAAAGTGCAGCACTTCAGCTCACCGATGACATTATTGGGTTGCCAGGCCAATTACGGCCATCCCAGGTTGCCCTGTTAAAGAAACATTACAGTGATGCGGAAATCGCAGAACTTATCCTGGGGGTCGGGTTGTTCATGGGCATGTCCAAAGTATTGATCGCTCTTGGGCTGGAGCCGGAAGAAATGGATACCACTGTACTGCCAACACCGGGTAGTTAGTCGGCCGGTATACGCGATCAGATGGATTTTTCATGTTCGGCCCAGTAGGGTTCACGCACAATTCTTCGTTGAATTTTCCCCGTCGGTAGTCGCGGCAGGTCGGTGACAAAATCGACCGATTTAGGACATTCGTAATGGACGACATGTTGGCGTGTAAACTCGATAAGCTCGTCACACGGACGTTTGCTGGCAGTAACCCCATCCTTTAGCTGAACAACCGACTTCATTTCTTCCCCCCACTCCTCGTTCGGGACGCCGTTGCTGGAGGCAGGACCTGCTTGATAACAATGTAGCGAAGCCGCTGGTCGCTATTTTATTGGTACTGGAATAGTTTAATCTTCAGGTTGAACTCGACCATTGAATGCAAAAAATTACGCGAATCCTCTCGGGTTTTTAATTTTGCGGGCGAGACATCTTACTTGGATATCGTACTTAATGAGCGGGTCTGGAGGTTTATGTGAATGAAAAAAACGTGGCGACCACGCAGCAGGTTGGCTGGTCCGATAAATCAAAAGATGATCCGGATGTGTTAAGACTCAAGTCTCACCTCGAGACCAATAATGGCATAGCGGGGTTTGAGGTTCTTGGTCCTGGCGACGTTGAAGAAGCGGTTCTGCTTTTTAAGCGGGACGGGTTTGTTGTTATTGGCGATGTTTTGAACAGTGAACAAATCGATCTTCTGGCCTCGGGCTGCGCAGAGGTGATCCATGAGATACTGGCGCTGGATTCAAATAACCAGGGCAACAGGGGTTCCCATCGATATTCCTTCGGTGGTTCCAGCCTGACCAGAAGCCAGCTACACCATCCAGCCTGGCAGATGTTGCTTGATGTGCCGGTGGTGTCAGAAGTACTGACGGCGATATTTGGTTCCACTGACTATGTCCTGCGAGCGGCAAGTGGTGATTTCTGTCTACCGGGTGCCGTTG
>JABBBA010000258.1:0-3988 GCA_018607685.1 K189A clade bacterium
TTACCGATGACAAGATCCTGGGTTTCATGGGTTTTCTGCTGACCGCCGGGAGTGCAACGACCACGATTATGCTGTCGAACATCATTTATCGGTTGCTGACGGAAGAGGGTACGTTTGACAGGGTGATGAATGACCCCGCACTGATTCCCATTGCGATTGAAGAAACTCTGCGTCTTGATGCGCCGGTTCAGGGATTGTTCCGGACCAACGATGAGGAAGTTGACCTGGGAGCGGCTCATCTTGAGAAGGATACAAAGGTTATGTTGCTATGGGCAGCCGGGAACCTGGATCCTGAAGTGTTCGAGAACCCAATGATATTTGACCTGGACCGCGACCCTGCGAAAGTTCGTCGGCACCTGTCCTTCGGTTATGGCACGCATTTCTGTCGGGGAGCGCCACTTGCTCGCCTCGAGGGCGATGTCTTTCTGCGGACGGTGATGAAAAGGTTCAAGAACCTTAGGCTGAACGGCCAGGTAGTCATGGAGAAACGAATTCCAGTCCTGCAGGGAATCCTGAAACTGCCTGTTGCATGGGACACCTAGTCCTGCGGTATAGTCAGATTCCGGAATAAGACAATCGACAGTTATGGATCGGTTCGAAGGAAAGAGCGTCATCGTCACGGGAGCGGCCTCAGGGTTTGGGACCGCCATCGCGGAAAAGTTTGCGAATGAAGGGGCAAGCGTTGTCTGTGCTGATCTGAATTTGTTGGGGGCAACGGGGGTAGCTGACTCGCTGCCGGGTGCAATCCCATTTGAAATCGATGTCGCCGATGAGGCGCAAAACAAAGCCATGATCCAGGCTGCTGTTGATCATTTCGGCAAGATCGATGTGCTCTGTTGCAATGCGGGTGTTCCCCACAGGGGCAATTATATGATCAGGATGCCGGTCGAAGATTTTGATCGCATGTGGGCGATCAACGTTCGTTCGATTTTTCTGGCGGTACGCGCCGCCATTCCACACATGCCCGAGGGCAGCAGCATCATTAGTACCGCGTCAATTGGCGGCAAGCGGCCCCGGGCAGGGCTGGTTCCTTACAACGCATCGAAGGCGGCGGTAATTAACCTGACCCAGGGGATGGCGGTTGAAATGGCGCCAAAAATTCGGGTGAACTGTGTCTGCCCCGTTTCAGCTGCCACGAACTTTGATTTCCAGAGTATGGGTCAGAGAGACCTTCCCGAAGAGATGGAAAAGAAGGTGATTGATGGCATTCCTATGGCACGAAGGGCTACACCGGAAGATGTGGCGGATGCCTATGCATTCCTCGCATCCGATGAAGCAAAATTTTTAACGGGCGTTGCGCTGGATGTAGATGGCGGTCGTTCAATTCAATAAGGAGAGAAAGCATGGCAGATTTGCCTCACGGTAAGCAAGGAACGGACGACCTCTGGGATGCGATGTATACGCAGAGAGCTATTCGCTATTGGCAGGACAAACCTGTTCCCCGTGATCTCCTTGAGAAAGTCATTGAAGCTGCATCAAAAGCGCCAAGCGGCAGCAATCTTCAACCCTGGGTTTTTGTTGTGATTGATGACACGGGTACACGAAAAAAGATTGGCGATGCGCTTAATGGTATTTATGAAGGTCGCCCTCTAAAAGACATGATCGCTCAGGGTCAGCAGGTGGAAGACAAGTCACAGCGCCTGATGATGCAAGGCGCCCAGGCTTTCTTTTCGAAGCTGGCAAATGCCCCGGCTATTGTTGTTCCTTGCCTTTATCAGTTGGCGTCACCTACGCCGGACCCGACCTCGCTGGAGGCCGGCAGCTCAATCTATATGGCAGTACAGAACCTTATGTTGTCGGCCAGGGGGCTCGGCCTGGGTACAGTGATGACCACGGCACACTCCCTGGTCAACGACACGCTGCGCGAAGCCTGTGCTATTCCCGACGACGCCTATCCGGTTGCATTGATTCCAATTGGTTACCCCGACGCCAACTTCGGCCCCACCAATCGAAAAGGGCTTGATGAAATTCTTCGCTGGAATACCTGGAGCGAAGCATGAGTTCGTCTTCTGAAGACTGGGTAAAAAAGTGTCTCGGCGATGGAGAGTTCAAACTGGCATCACGTCATTGGAGCGGCGGGATTCGGCTTAAGGTTGATGATGAAGTGCTGGAATTATTTCTGTCGAATGGCACGCGATCGTCCACCGATGATCATCCTGAAGGCATGATTGAGGTTTCTGGCTCCGGTGACGTGTGGGGGAAAGTGCTTGCCGCGAACCCGGAACGATTCCACAACGATGTGATGGCCAATATTTCCCAGGGATGTGGTCTGCAAAGGCGCGGTGAGGCGGTAGTCTTCGCCCAGTACTACGCGGCGGTCATGCGCTCGGTTGAGCTGCTACGGCCGTCTTCCCCTCAACCTGAAACAATGCCCCATGATAATCGACCCCAGGGTACGATTGACGCACCCATAGGGCGTTATGTTCACCTGAACCTGGATGGGCATGATCACCGTATTTATTTTGAAGAGGCGGGGCAGGGAATTCCTTTGCTGATGCAGCACACGGCCGGCTGTCACAGCAGCCAATGGCGTCATCTGTTTGAGTTCCCCGAGATCACAGAACGGTTTCGGCTGATTGCTTATGACCTGCCGTGTCATGGTAAATCGGTCCCTCCGGTGGGTGTGGAATGGTGGGATGAACAATATCTGCTAAAGGGGGACTTTCTGAGATCAATCCCGCTTAAGCTCAGTGAGACGCTTGGGCTGGTTGACCCTGTCTTTATGGGCTGCTCTGTAGGGGGGCTGTTGGCGCTGGATCTGGCGCATAAGCATGCGGATGTTTTCCGTGCTGTCATCTCCGTTGAAGGTGCATTGAAAATTGAAGGCAAGCTCAGCGACCTTGGTGAGCTTTACCACCCGCAGGTCAATAACGAGTACAAGGCCCGGGTCATGGACGGTCTGATGGCTTCTTCATCGCCCAAGGCCTATCGAAAGGAAACAAGCTTTGTCTATGCCTGTGGCTGGCCTCCCGTGTTCCTGGGGGATCTTTACTACTATATCGAGGATTACGACCTCCGCCAGGATGCGGCCGAGATTGATACGAATGCCGTTGGGGTCCATATTCTCTCAGGTGAGTATGACTACAGTGGTACGTCTGAACTGGGCAAAGCGGCCCATGAAGCGATACCCGGTTCTACCTGGCAGAATATGAAAGGTGTTGGTCACTTTCCCATGAGTGAGAACCCGCAGGCATTCAGGGACTATCTTTTACCCATACTGGACAGGATCGCATCCTGAGGAGAATTGAGATGGCTGAAATACTGAAATACGGTGCTACAGCCAAATGGCTTCATTGGCTGGTCGGCTTTATTGTCATTATCATGCTGATTTTTGGGTCAGGTCTTGAAAGTCTGCCATTGGATGAACGTGAACAGATCATCATGGGCCATTCCGGTCTGGGTACACTGGTATTGATCTTGATGTTGATTCGCTGGCCATGGCGACTAACCCATGATGTCCCTGGGCCTACCGATACTATGGGCACCTGGCAAACGAGGCTGTCAAAAGCCATGCACTGGGCATTGTACGTATTGCTCGTGCTGCAACCCATTTTTGGAATCCTGCAAGCGATGTACCTCACTGATTATGAAGTAGTGGCGTTCGGGCAAATCGCCTATTCATCCATGGCTGCTGACAACGAACAGATGGCGAACATTTTCCATATTGCACATGGTGTGAATGCGAAACTGTTGATGGTGCTTGTGCTCGGGCATATTGGCGCGGCGTTCTACCATCACTTCTGGCAGAAAGACAATGTCCTTCGCAGGATGTTGCTGTTTGGGAAGGTGTCCGGGGATTAGCGCAGGCACATAAAAAAGTATTCGATAAGGGCAGTACGATAGTTTCACTATATTGAGTTGGAAGGAGACAGGTATGAGCGAATTTGAAGGCAAGGTCGTTGTCATCACGGGTGCAGGAGGAGGGCTGGGCAAAGCTCACGCGCTGGAGTTTGCGAGTCGCGGCGCAAAGGTTGTTGTTAACGACCTG
>JABBBA010000258.1:3998-4647 GCA_018607685.1 K189A clade bacterium
CCTGGGTGGCAGTGGAGATGGCGTGGGTTCCAGTGACGCCGCCGACGTCGTGGTTGAGGAAATCAAAGCTGCCGGCGGAGAGGCAATAGCCAACAAAGCCAGTGTGTCCTCCAAAGAAGGGGCCCAATCTATTATTGATGATGCGGTCAGTGCTTATGGTACCGTCGATATCCTGGTCAACAATGCGGGGATTTTGCGGGACAAG
The DNA here is from genome assembly GCA_018607685.1 of K189A clade bacterium. Lineage (GTDB taxonomy): Bacteria > Pseudomonadota > Gammaproteobacteria > Pseudomonadales > Azotimanducaceae > UBA9659. Next base: position 4,204 of record JABBBA010000258.1, read on the forward strand.
AGTTTCAAGAACATGGACATGGCTGATTGGGACATGGTGATAGATGTCCACCTGAATGGTTCTGGTTATGTGACTCGCGCTGCATGGCCAATCATGTATGAAAAAAACTACGGTCGGATTGTGTTTACCAGTTCAACTTCAGGCGTCTTTGGAAACTTTGGGCAGGCTAATTATGGCGCCGCAAAGATGGGCATGCTTGGCATGATGAATGTGCTGGCAATCGAAGGCCTGTCGAAAAACATTAGAGTAAATTGCCTCGCGCCTGCTGCAGAAACAAGACTTATCGGTACGATTCCTGGACGTGATGTTGACCCGGACAACCCCGACCCCATGCGTCATCCGAAGCTTGTGACACCGGTTGTGCTGTTGATGTGTGCCGAAGACGCGCCCAGCGGTCAAACCTTTCATGCGGGTAATGGTCGATTCTCGCGTAGTGCAACATTC
>JABBBA010000371.1:0-18511 GCA_018607685.1 K189A clade bacterium
AATCCGGGTACGCAGTACTTTGTGTCAATCAATTTTACCGTAGTGCGAAGTCGCCAGTGGTCTCAGAAGGGGAAAGTTTTGGAGACCCTGAAGTAAGGGCCAGAATCATGCCTTACTATCAGGCAACTGCTACCGCCGAGACCAACCAGCGTGACGCGAAAGCATTTGTTACTTTCCTTGATGCGCAGGAAGCCGTTGATGTCACCAGGAAAATTGGCACAACGGGATACTGCATGGGGGGCCCGATCGTGCTTCGAACCGCCGCCGCAGTTCCTGATCGTGTTGGTGCAGGAGCAACCTTTCATGGTGGAGGTCTTGTGACCGACCAGCCGGATAGCCCGCATTTGCTGATTCCAGAGATGGATGCAGCGTTTCTCATCGCTATCGCGGAAAACGATGATGGCAAGGAGCCCGGCGCAAAGGAAGTCCTCCGCGATAACTATGATGTTATGGGGCTTGAGGCTGAGATAGAGGTCTACGAAGGCACCCTGCATGGTTGGTGTCCGCCTGATTCACAGGTATACAACGAGGCGCAGGCGGAGAGAGCATGGACCAGGATGCTCGCATTGTTCGATCGCGCACTGGCTTGATCGGTTAGAGAACCTTGACAAAATCAGGTGACCAGAAGAAACGCTGTGTTGTTGTTATGTATGACACGCTGTGTCGTCACTTCATGCCGACCTATGGAAACGAGTGGGTAAAGGCGCCGAATTTTGACCGGTTGTCAAAGCGCTCGACCCAGTTCCAGAATTTTTATGTAGGTTCTATGCCCTGTATGCCCGCCAGACGGGAGATGCATACGGGCAGGTACAATTTTTTGCATCGGTCCTGGGGGCCATTGGAACCCTTCGATGATTCGATGCCTGCCATGTTGCACAGTCATGGGGTTCACTCTCATAAAGTAACGGATCACCAGCACTACTGGGAAGATGGTGGAGCAACCTATCACCAGCGATACTCTACTTTCGAGTTTGTGCGCGGCCAGGAAGGGGATAAGTGGATCGGAGATGTTGAAAAGCTGCGCGATCCGAAGGGCGGTGAAGGCAGATGGCCGGAACACCGTCATTCGCCGATGCATAAGCAGGACAGTATTAATCGCGAACACATGGTGACTTCCGATCTGCAACCGCAGCACAAGACCTTCAGTCTTGGGCTGGAATTTATTGAGCGCAATGTCGAATCAGATAACTGGTACCTGCAGATAGAGACCTTTGATCCCCATGAACCGTTTTTTACCCAGCAAGAGTTCCAGGATTTGTATCCCCATGAGTACGACGGCCCCGCGTTTGACTGGCCACCTTACCGGGAAGTCAGGGAAGACGATCTGACCATAGAGCACATTCGTTACATGTACGCAGCACTGGTGACTTACTGCGACCAGCAGTTGGGTCGCGTGCTGGATGTCTTCGACAAGCATGATCTCTGGAAGGACACCATGCTGATCGTGAATACTGATCATGGTTTCTTGATGGGTGAACATGATTGGTGGGCCAAGGTGGTAACACCATTCTTCCAGGAGGTCGCTCACATACCTTTTTGGGTCTTTGATCCGCGGCATCCGGACTGCGTTGGGGAAACGCGGGATTCAGTGGTTCAAACAATCGACCTGCCGCCGACTATTCTGGACTACTTCGACATTCCTGCCACTCGGGATATGCAGGGTAAATCATTAACATCCGCGATGTTGAATGATGAGCCTGTCCGGGAAGCTGCGCTCTATGGGGTGATGGGCGGACAGGTAAACGTCACCGACGGCCGACATGTATACATGCGCGGAAACGTCACAGAAGACAACTCACCATTGTTTGAATACACGTTGATGCCCACCCATATGAACAGCCTGTTTTCCGTTCGCGAACTGGGCAGCTGGGAGAAGTTCGAGGAGTTCTCATTTACTAAAGCATGTCCAGTCATGCAGATCCCCTCCAGGACACCTCGCTTTCTGTTGGCGCAGGATAACCCCTTTGGTAAAGGCAGGACTGCAACCCTGTTGTTCGATGTCCAGGCAGATCCGGGTCAGACAAACCCGTTGAATGACGCTCGCCTTGAGGTTCGGATGATTAAACTCATGTTGTATGAAATGGCGAAGAATGAATGTCCTGCTGAACAATATGTCAGGCTGGGTCTGCCAGAACCGACACGTACAGGAGGTGATGTTGATGAGGTTATTGAACTGCCATCGGATGAGTTAATCGAGATGGCCTGCCTGTTACAAACGCCCATTGGTCAAGAAGCCGCCGCGCATGGCGGCAACGGATTACCCAAGATGCCATTTGGGGATATTTCATTCCCGGACAATTTGCGGCTGCGGCCGGGATACATTTTTAGCCAGACGTCCGATAAAGACTAATCAGTTAATGATTTTCTTAAGCCGAGCCAGGCCATCATGATCCAGGGCAGCCGCAGCGTGTCGGCTGGACATAGTGGCTACGAGTTGTAGTCCTCTTTCATTGCTGAGGTCCAGGCTACCGCCGGTAAACATTGAAGTTGCAAGACCGCCCAGAAGGTGAGCATGAGCATAGTCTTCCCAAAGCTGTTCGGCTGAATAATCTTTCACCCCACGCTCTACAAGACGCTCATGGTAGGCAGAAACAAGTTGCTGTTCGTGCTTTCTTCTAAGTTCTGTTTCCATTGATCCGCCGAGAATGTAGGCAAGATCGTAGGCACCGGGTCCTCGACCAATACCCTGCCAGTCGAGAATGATGACTTCGCCGGAACCTGCCGGTCCGAACATCAGGTTCTCTACCCTGTAGTCCTGGTGTGCCAGCGTCCATGGGCTGCGGGAGGCGATGGCCGTGGTCAGTTTGAGATAGTTTCCGGCAAACAACTCGTAGATTTCGAGACCACCTTCAGGAAGGTATTGTTCAAACCCTTCCGCAAAAACCGAATAAAACTGGGGCATCACCTGGTCTACAAATTCGATTCTTGGTCCCACCATTGTTGGGATCCAATCAAGCTCGGGTACCTGCACACGGTCCCACCAGACAGCATGGACGCTCGCCAGTACCTGCACAGCGCCGGTAGCCTGCTCGAGATTCATGCCTTTGCTTTGGTCCACCATCTCCAGATGGCTGAGATCTTCCATAACGACAACGAAGTCCGCGGTACCATGCTTGATCTCGGCAAAATAGACCTGCGGAATACCGACAGAGGCATCCGCAGCCAATTCGTTGTAGAACCGCACTTCGGCTTCGAACATCCCGAGATCAACACCCTGGGTCCGATTCTCTTCGAATGAGGAGGGTAGCTTCACTACGACACTGTCCGGGTTTGAGGATTTTTCCTGACGGTAGCCAAGTTCAACCCGGAATATGTCACCCATCAGGCCGATGCCCTGTCCGATTTGTGTCGGTTTGGCATCGGTAACTTCAGCGTTCATTTTTTCACTCAACCAGGCGGTTGAAACTTCATTGATGTTTTTTGGGATCAAAGGTGCATTCCTTTTAGATGGGGTGACTACACCATGTTTTCTGTTAAGCAGCAATATCTCCTTCGAGTCATCTCCTTTAGAATGGTTTTTTTGTCACAGGTTGGAAAAACTGCAATGTTTGATTTCAAAGAAAAGGTAGTCCTGATTACCGGTGCGAGCTATGGGTTAGGTGAACAATTTGCCTATGAGTTTGCTGATGCTGGTGCTGATCTGATTCTGACCGCCCGAAGTATTGAACAGTTGGAAGAAGTTGGTGCACGCTGCCGGGAAAAAGGCAGCCGCGTTGCTGTTATCCCCGGTGATGTGTCAGTTGAAGCAGATGTAAGAAATGTCATCTCATCGGGCATTGAGGCATTGGGAAGAATTGATGTCCTTATTAACAACGCAGGCATTGCTGATGCCAGGGGTGTGGCCGCTGAGAAATTTGATTCTGAAACCTTTAACCAGATTCTTAGCGTGGACCTGGTTGGCGCCTTCTACTATGCGAGGGATTGTGGTCGTCATATGCTGGAACGGGGTTCCGGCTCGATCGTTAATATCTGCTCGATCATGGCGAGCGGCGGCAATGAAAATAATGTCATTGGGTATACCGCAGCAAAGGGTGGGTTGCTGAACCTCACGCTTCAAATGGGCGTTGAATGGGCTGATCGTGGGGTTCGGGTTAATTCCGTTTCACCGGGCTTCATCGTGACAGAGATGACCCGTCCCATGCTGGAAGCCATGGGCATTGATAAATGGATTGCCAGTCGTACGCCTATGAGGCGTGTCGGAGAGGTGCAGGAAGTTACCAACGCCGTTATGTTTCTGGCATCTGACCTCGCAAGCTATATCACCGGTGTTGACCTGCTCGTAGATGGGGGGACTAATGCCAGTAACGGGACTTTCCAGATCCCGCCAATCCATCATGAATGGAATACAGACACGCCCATGGTGCCAACCGACTATGTTCCCGTGCAGCCGCGACCTGATTGGTATCAGGCCCTGGAGGCAGGTGTGCCCGGCGTCCATTACCCAGTACCGGATGAAGATGAACCAAGTTGATCAATTGCGGTTAAGTTTTTCATGAAGGACTTTATTGTCGTTGGAGCGGGTTCCGCTGGCTGCGTGATGGCGCGCCGATTATCAGCGCTTGGCAACGTCACGCTGATTGAGGCGGGCCCACCTGATCACAGGTGGGACTTCCGGTTACATATGCCGGCGGCCTTGTCACAGGTCCTGTCATCGAAGTGGTACAACTGGCATTACGAGAGCGAACCTGAACCCTGTCTTGATAACCGCAAGCTTTACTGCCCGCGTGGCAAAGTGATGGGCGGTTCATCTTCAATTAACGGCATGATCTTTGTCCGGGGTAACAGGGGTGACTTCGACCGCTGGTCCAGTGAATATGGATTGTCAGACTGGGATTATGAATCCTGTTTGCCTTACTTCAGGAAGTCCGAAAACGCACTTGGCCTTTCGCAGGCGCCATTGGATCCAGATGTTAGGGGCTCGGATGGATTGTTGAAGCTTTCCCGTGGTGAGCTTAAGACACCGCTGTTTCAAGCCTGGCTTGATGCGGCTGGCCAGGCGGGATTCTCCAGCACGGATGATTTTAACGGGCGGAGCCAGGAAGGGGCTGGGTGTTTCGATCGCACAATATTTGATGGTGAACGACAGAACGTCGCGAAAGCTTATCTGGGATCGGTTGAGCAGGCGGGTTCTTTGGACGTTATCCAGAGAGCAACGGTCACAAGGGTCGTCACCGTAAACGGGCGTGCGACGGGAGTGGAGTATCTTCAGGGCGGCAAGCAGCATAGATGTGAAGCCGGTGAAGTTATTCTTTGCGGCGGAGCCGTTAACACGCCGCATTTGCTTATGCTGTCTGGCATTGGGGATGCGGCCGACCTTAAGTCACATGGTATTCCCGTCATCAGCCACTCGCCCGGTGTTGGCCAGAACCTGATGGATCATCTTGAAATATATGTGCAGTACGCCTGCAACAGACCGGTATCGGTGTATCCGAAAACTCGCTGGTTCAACATGCCGGTGGTTGGTCTGCAGTGGCTTATGGCGCGACAGGGGGCGGGCGCTACGAACCATTTTGAGACCGGCGCGTTCCTGCGTAGTAGTGATAATGTACCGTACCCTGACCTGCAGTTTCATTTCCTGCCGATTGCGATGGATTACGATGGCAAGGATCAGTACCAGGGACATGGCTTTCAGGTTCACGTGGGCCCGATGAAGCCAACCAGTCGCGGTGAGGTCACCTTGTGTTCGGCGAATCCATTGGCGGCTCCCCGAATTCAGTTTAACTACAATGCCACGGAAGCTGACAGGTCAGTGATGCGATCAGGCATTCGAATGGCAGACGATATTGTCTCTCAATCGCCATTTGATGATTATCGTGGCGCTCGTCTTCGCCCTACCGATGATCTTGAATCAGACGACGAACTGGACCGATTCGTTAGGCAATTCGCGGAAAGTGCCTATCATCCCAGCGGTACCTGTCGCATGGGTGTTGATGACGAAGCTGTGGTTGATTCCGTCGGGTTAGTGCGCGGTGTTTCGAGCCTGAGGGTTGTCGATGCTTCGATCATGCCCGAAATCCCTAACGGGAACCTGAATGCGCCGGTCGTCATGATGGCAGAGAAAATCAGTGATTCACTTCTGGGCTAGTTAGCCCTGTGTTATCTCCGCATAGATTGTCGCGCAATATATCCATGCTTTTGCTATATTCCTAGGGCACTTAGAAGTACAGGCCAATCCGAGTATGCGCTCCTCAAAGTATTTGTTAGTTGCCAGCATGATCTATGCGTCCGGCGCACTCTCCAGTCAGGATTCACAAGAAGAGGAAGTAGTCGCGGATGGAGTGCCGGTCCGTGTTGCCCAGGTAGAAACCCAGCCCATAACCCAGGTGGTTAGCACCTATGGTGTTCTGGCGCCTAAAATTGAGGATCTGTCGTTCCGCGTTGATGGGCGAATTGCTCAGTTTAACGTTGCTGAAGGTGAAGTAGTTGAAGAAGGCCAGGCTTTGGCCGAGCTTGAGAAACGCGATGCGCTCGATAGCTTGAATCAGGCAAGAGTCTCGCGAGACCAGGCCTCCCGACAACTTGAAAGATTCAAAAAACTTGCTGCAGATCGCATGATCCAGGATTCCCAGCTGGAGAAAGCAGTGGACGAGATGGAAACGGCGACCATCGCCTTCGAGCAGACGGAGCTGGAGCTCGAGCGCTCAACGCTCCGTGCTCCGGCTGGCGGCGTGATTCTCCGGGAGTATTTGGATTCGCGAACAACAATTGCGGCAGGCACACCTATATATTCATTTCGTGACACGTCTAAATCCTGGATAACTGAAGTGGAGCTGACTGACCGGAACGCTTTTACGTTTGGTGTTGGAACGACTTCCATCGCAAGGTTTGCACCCTACCCCGGGGAAGTATTTACCGGGGAATTGTCGAAACAGGCGGGCGTTGCGGATGATCGGGACGGTCTTTACACGGTGGAAATTACCATTGAAGCGCACGGAAGAGAGCTGCGGCCGGGAATGGTGGTGGAGATAGACCTGATTCATGAAACTGCAGAATCCTACAGTGTGGTTCCCCTTGATGCGATCGTGGATGTACGCGGCAATCAGGGGGCCATTTACCTGCTTAACGAATCTGATCATCGGGTCGAAGAAATGCCGGTACACATATTCACGATTACGTCAGGGAAGGTCGCGTTGGTCGAAAGCATTGAGGCCGGTCGAAACGTCATCATCCGAGGCCAGCAGAGCCTCCGGAACGATACCCTTGTCAGGGTGCTGCAGGAAAACTGATGATGCGTTCTGTCATTGAATTCGTTGTTACCAATCGATTGTTCACGATCCTGTTTGCTTTTGTGGTTGTTCTGGCAGCGCTAACAAACTTGCCCAATCTCCGAATCTCTCAGTTACCTACGATTGAAATGCCAACGCTGATGATTGACGTCACGTTACCCGGCGCATCGGCCAGGGAGATTGAACAGCGAGTGATCAATCTTGTTGAGGAGCGGTTAGAAACCACTCGCAACCTTAACCGTTTCCAGACAACTATTTCGAACAGTCACGCGCTGATCATGATGGAGTACAACTATCGCGTAGATATCGACGATGAGTACGTCGATATAAATTCAAAAATCAACAATATGAAACCTGACCTGCCTGATGATACAGAGATCAGTGTGGCCAAAATGAGTCCGATTGATGTCATTGTTTCATTTGTTGTGACAGTGGTTTCGAACTCCGGTACAGAGGCCGAGCGTGTCGGTATTGCTGAAGAACTTAAACAAAAATTGAGGGGTATTCACAATCTTGCAGAAGTCGCCATCATGGAGCCCGAGCAGGAAATCCGGGTGGAGCTCGACCTGGCAAGACTGCACCGCTATGGCATTGATGTAGGTCAGGTTCACCAGGCGATTCAGGGTAACAATCGGTTTCTGCCGACCGGCACCTTTGAAATGGGAGACAAGGCGATTTCAGTCCTTGCCTTTAGCGGTGGCTACAAATCCCTTGATGCGCTGCGCGACACTATGCTCATTTCCAAATCCGGTAGTGCCCTCGCACTTCGGGATGTGGCAACGGTTCGTAAGTCGATCCAAAAGGATGCGCTACGAACACGGGTTGATGGCTCCGATGCCACCTTCGTGACAATGAAGCTTGCGGCTGATGCCAACGTGTTTACCGTCAGGGAAAGCATCAATTCTGTTATTGAAAAAGAAAGAGAGCTCCTCCCCGTTGATATGCGTATTGAATGGTTGTTCGATGTTGCGGACGGTGTTGAAAGCAAGCTGCGTCAACTAATCACAAATATCCTGCAAGGCATCGTCATTCTGACGCTTGTCCTGCTCTTCTCAGTAGGCTGGCGCTCCGGGTTGGTCATCGCCATGATGCTGCCGATTTCTTTATTACTGTCTGTGGTTGGTCTGTCAGTCACTGACTATGGTATTCAGGAAATCAGCCTTGCGGGGTTTGTGATATCTCTTGGGCTAATTGTCGACAACGGAATTGTGGTCGGTGAAAACGTATATAAAAACGAGGCCTACCGGGGCATGAACAGTATGGAGGCTGCCATCGACGGGGCTTCCTCGGTGATGTCCCCGCTTCTGTCCGCGACGGCGACAACCGCCCTCGCGTTTGCACCCCTGTTCCTGCTCACTTCACCAACCGGATTGTTCCTGCATAGCATGGTCGCTACCATCTGGTTGTGTCTTGCCGCTTCACTGATATCCGCCGTCGCTTTTTCGACGATGATGATGTCGCGATTTGGTACGCGAAGGACGCTTGGCCGGTTGCCTAATCCACCGAGCTTTTTGGGTTACCTGACACCGATTCGAGATGGCGCTTATCCTCGATTGCTTCGTCATTTGATTGCACACCCACTGCATTTGTTGGCCGGAATCCTGCTGCTGTTGTCGGTGACAGGTCTGGTCGCTTCAAGGTTGGAGGTAATTGTTTTCCCGGATAGCGAAGATCCGTTCTTTACCGTAACCATTGATGCCCCAAGTGATCGTAGTCGCGATTTTGTTGATGATCTTGCGATGGATGTACAGGGAATTGTTGCGCAGGAAGATACGGTTAAACATTGCGGCACGGTTGTTGGCGGCGGTTTTCCCTTTGTGAATACTGGCATCCAGAATTCAGGAACCGGTCGTAATCAGGCGACGCTTTTCTGTACCGTTAACTTTCGTGATAGCGAACAGATAAATGCGTTAACCAGTCGGATCAACCAGAAGTTTTCTGATCGGGTAGCTGATGCGAATATTTTGGCTACACCGATGGTCCTTGGCGGTGAGCCCGGCTTTGCGGATGTTGAAATACACCTGACAGGCCCGCGGATCGAATTGGCGCGAGAGGAAGCACGGAAATTTGACGATTTCTTCCAAAAATCAAAAGTCGACGGGATTATGCATATTGATAATCCTGCAAATTCCCGCTGGTATGCCGTTGATATCAAGTTCCGTGAACGTACTGCGAATGCTGTGGGGGTGACGCGGGCCCAGGTTGACCAGATGCTGGTGTTGCTAACCTTTGGAGCAGAAGTTGACCGGTTCCGGGATGAGGAGGGCAATGACTTCCCTATCATGCTGCGAGCGAACACGAATCTGGATGATCCATTCACGGTTTTTGATCGGGTATTCGTTACATCCACAACCGGTAAGCAGATACCGCTCAGTCAGGTAGTGGATTATTCGTTCTCTGAGGATGAATACGACATCAGACATGAGATGTTCCGACCCGATGTAAAAATTGGGATTACGGCGGAACCCTACTACCCCGTGCCACAGTTAACGCAGGATGTTGCAGATCTCGTGGAACAATATGAGTTGCCTGAGGGTTATAACATTGAGATTAAGGGTGAGGTTGCCAATACTGCGAAAGCGTTTTCCGGTGCCGGAAGAAACCTGGGGTTGGTTTCCCTTGTCGTGCTGGCCATCTTTGTTCTGCAGTTCAAGTCCATTCTTCAGCCCGCCATTATTCTGGTCGCCATACCCCTGAGCTTTATTGGTGCGTTTCTTATGCTTTGGGTTACCGGTCAACCAATATCGTTTCTGGCCTTTATCGGGCTCACCAGTCTCATGGGAATTGTGATTAATAACAGTATCCTGCTGGTGGATGAAGGTAATCAACTGCGGGCGCTGCAGGGTGAGGAGAGCCTGGCGGAGATTGCTATTCGTGCCGGCGTAAACCGATTCATGCCTATCGTGCTGACCTCAATCACCAGCATTTTTGGGCTTCTTCCGCTTGCCCTCGGTAATTCGATGTTCAAGGGCCTTGCGATCGTTGTCATTGGCGGACTAACCACATCCACGTTCCTGACATTGATCTGCGTACCTGTTCTCTACTCCCTGCTGACGCGCAGTTCTGCTGGTGCAGCGGTGACCAAGGGATGGTCCGGGCGCTCAGAACTTGGGGAAACAGTCGAATGATATCGGCGACGGAAGCCTGGCTATGAATATCCGCGAAATCAGCCTGGGCGCAGTATTGTCGTTGCTATTTTTACTACCGGCAGTAGCCCTGGGCGTCAATAAATGTACTGATGCAACAGGTCACGTGAGTTACCAGAGTGGGACCTGTCCTGTGTCCCAGGCTACTGACCATGTCCAGGTGGATGGTGTGCAGGTAGCTGGTGCGAGCCCGGCACAGTCGCCGGCCGGCGAATTAGCACCGGGTGAGGTCGGCTCTGTTGTTATCAGTGTTCCTGGAGTCGGCAATGTCGGCATCATGGTTTCCAGCGATTGGAAAGTCCTGAAGCGAGAAGAGCCTCCCGTATCGACGGTTAAGGTGAGCGGATGGGCGATGATTATTCAGCTGACTTTTTTGCCGAGACCCGGCTCTCTGGACGAGGAAGCACATAAGGAAAGTGTTCGACAGATGGGGGAGCGCTATCTTTCCAGTTCCGTTGAGCCGGCTGTTCAGTTAAGGCGACTAGCCACCGGGGTAGGGCCAGCTATTCTGGCGAATTTCAACGAACGTAAGTACCAGGTTGAGGAAGTGCCAGCTGGAGAATACTCGAGCATAACAATCGGCCAGATTAACCACGAACGCATGACAGTCGCGGTAACTATCTTAACGAATGGCTCCGACACCGTGCAGCACGACAATGCGCTTCTGGTGCTGGAAAGTATCCTGCTCATCCAGTAGCAAGCCACCTGCCGGGTCCGCCTGTCTCCAATAAACAGCGTGAATCCTGTTACACCCCGGGCCGATAACACCCTGTACCCGGAGATATTACCCTGAGATACTGCGACTCAATCCCACATGACCCATCGATGAGACAAAGGAATTTGTAATGATTGATTTTGAAATACCAGAAGAGGCCAAAGTGGCCCGGAACCAGGTTCGAAAATTTGTTCAGGAAGAGTGTCACCCTGCAGAAGAAATATGCACGGCCGACAATTTCGACGAGGTGATGGCAGGCCTACGGAAGACGGCCCGATCTCAGGGCTTATGGTGTCCGTTTATCCCTGTAGAGCATGGGGGGATGGGGCTTGGACCGCTGGCCAACGCATTGGTGCAGATGGAGTTAGGTGAGAGTTTTCTCGGCGCATTAGCAATGAACACTCAGGGCCCGGATGACGCGACGATGCTGACGCTGCTTGAGCATGGTACAGAACATCAGCGTGAGAAATTCCTGAAACCCCTCCTGAACGGCGAAAAACGAATCTGTTATTCGATGACTGAAAAGGCAGCGGGTGCGGATGCGACTGGCATGCAAACAACCGCTGAACTTGATGGAGACGAATGGGTTCTTAACGGTGAGAAATGGTTTAGCTCTTCCGCCGACGTAGCGGACATTGCGGTAGTCATGGCTAAAACTGACCCGGATGCACCGAGGCATGAACAGTACAGTACTTTTATCGTGGAACTGCCGAACCCCGGCTACGAGATTGTGCGGAACATAGAAACGATGCAGCCACATACGGAGGTGGGGTTGAAACTCGGTGGTTCGCATTCCGAAATCAAGATTGAGAACCTGCGTGTGCCACGAGAAAACATCCTGGGTGGCCGTGGCCAGGGTTTTAACATGGGGCAGCACCGGCTGGCGTACGGTCGCCTGCGACATGGAATGCACAACGTTGCTATGGCCCAGCGGGCGCTGGACCTTGCAGCCAAACACATTATCAGTCGAGAAACCTTCGGTGAGAGACTGGCCGACCGCCAGGGCGTTCGCTGGATGATGGCGGACTGCGCGGCTGAAATTTACAAAGCGCGTCTTATGCTACTTCATATTGCCTATAAGGCAGAGAAGGGTATGGATCTGAAGATGGAAAATGGTATTGCAAAAGTGTTCATGGCGAACATGGTCCACCAGGTGGTGGATACTGCATTGCAGCTGCACGGTGCCCTTGGTTATAGCCACGATACACCGCTGGCTAGCTGGTACACCTCAATTCGCTCCCAGAGGCTTGTTGACGGGCCTGACGAAGTTCATCGCTGGCGAACAGGTGCCAATGTGATCAAGGCATACGAGAAGTACGGCACCACGGCGTCAGCCTGCGGTGGTGAATTGTTCGAATGATTTTTCGAGTCCTGATAGCGATGACATTGGCAGTGCTGCTGCCAATGTCATTCGCTCGAGCGGAAACGCCGGAGCCTGCGCCGTTTAGCATGGGCAACGGCGACAGCAATTGGATTAAAACTGAAGGCGCCAGCCGTCAGGGCAAGATACTGACCTTTAAGGAAGTGCACATTGAGGGAAACGGCTGGCTGGTGATGCATCCGTTTGAAGATGGTGCGCCGAACGGGGACAAGTACGTCGCGGCGACTTACCTGGATTCTGGCACCAATGAAGACGTTGATATCGAGGTCTATAAAGGTGTGTCCAGCGGCGAGATGTTCATCGTCATGTTGCACAGGGATCTAAACGAAAATGGTGTGTTCGATTTCGTTTTTGTCGATGAGCAGAATGTGATGGATCGTGCGGTGTTTGAAGGGCCAAGAATGATTGGTCACATGGTGCCCGCGCCCTGAAGATAGAGAGCGTACCCCTCGGGTAATCGTTTTCTACCCGGGGGTTATCTCTAACTGGTGTTTCTCGTTCTTATTCTGGTTTTTGGGGGAAGTTAAGTCGTGCAACTTCAGCCATCGTGCGAATCGCATTCGCATCGCCTGAGATGGTAAGCCCTGTCAGACCGCTTTCTTCCCAGGCCTTGAAGCGTTTGGCAATTCGATCGACTGGACCAATTAAAGCGCCACTGTCGACGAATTCATCGGGTACCGCTGCTATTGCCTCGTCTTTCCTTTTTGCCAGATAGAGTTCCTGGATTCGGTCCGCGGCTTCTCCAAACCCTCTCCTGACCATCATTTCCTTGTGGAAGTTAATGCTCTTGTGTCCCATGCCTCCCACGTAAAGAGCGATACCCGGTTTTAATTTGTCGAGGGCGCCTTTTACATCGTCCGTGACTTTGACCTGGGTGCCCGCCTGTTTCTCAAATTGTTCTGGCTTTTTGTTTCCCTTCTTAAGGCCCTCGTCGATCCAACCGCTATAGATTTCTGCTGTCTCTGGTACGAAACCCAGTGGCAGCCAGCCATCTGCAATCTCAGCGGTCATTCGAACAGTGCTTTCCATGCCTGTTCCGAGAAAGATGGGGATGTTCGGGTTCATGTGCAGGATAGACTTGAGGGGTTTGCCGATCCCAAGTGAGCCCTCTCCGGTGAAGGGTAGAGAGATTTCCCGGCCTTCGTGAGTAACGGGTTCTTCCCGGGCCCAGATTTTTTTCATGATGGCGACGTAATCCTTAATTCGATAATAAGGTTTGCCCCAGGGCTGTCCATACCAGCCCTCAACGATTTGTGGGCCTGATACTCCAATGCCACAGATGGCCCGGTTTCCTCCGGCCAGTTGATCAAGAGTGGCCATCGCCATTGCTGCGTTGGCGGGCGTCCGTCCAGCCAGTTGAAGTACAGCGGTCCCTAGCCTGATTCTATCGGTATGAGCTGCAATGTACGCCAGTGGGGTGATTGCGTCGGAGCCGTAGGCCTCTGCGGTCCAGACTGAGTCATAACCCAGCTGTTCAGCCAGCTTGACGTCTTCAAGAGGAATTCGTAATTCGGCGCCGGAGTACCCCAGCATCAATCCAAGTTTCATAGTTTTGCCCTCGTCGATTCAGGCACATCTTCGCATAGATCGCGCTCCGGATTGCATCACAGCATCCGCAATAATCGACCGTGCTACGATAAGTGATTGATCGATTTCCCAGGTGGTTAGAAAGTTGAAGATTGGAATAAATGGTACCGGTTTGGTCCAGAAAGCGTCCATTGATTTGATAAAAGAAGATGCGATTAAAGCGGCAAAGGATGGGTTCAAAAGCTACTGGCTGGCGGAGCATCCTACGGGTGGCTTTGATGCCTTGACGGTTCTGGCGGTCATCGCGTCTTCAGTACCAGATATTGAAATGGGTACAGCGATCGTGCCGACGTTTCCCAGACATCCAATGGCGCTCGCCGGACAAGCGCTCACAACCCAGACCGCGCTTGAAGGTCGTCTATGTCTTGGGGTAGGTCTTTCCCACGAGATCATGATGGCGCAGTTGGGTATCGGGTTTGAAAAACCGATTCGCCATCTTCGCGATTACCTGTCCATATTGATGCCGTTACTTGAAGAGGGGAAGGTGTCTTACGTGGGCGAGACGCTTTCCTGTGATGCGCAGGTATTTCGTTCGGCGGAACCGGCCCCCGGTGTCGTCGTGGCAGCATTGGGACCCCAGGCGCTTCGGGTTGCAGGTTCAAGAACAGATGGAACCACGCTGGCGTGGGTCGGACCCAAAACGGTCGCTGAACATATTGTTCCTTGTCTTTCGGAAGCCGCCAGTAAAGCTGATCGGAAGGCGCCTCGCGTCATCTCGACACTGCCGGTTGTTGTGACAAAGCAGGCGTCCGCAATAAGGGAGCGGATCGGCAAGACACTCACAATGTATGGCGAACTACCCTCGTACCAGGCGATGTTCAAGAGAGAGGGTGTTAGTGGACCCGCTGATCTTGCGATTGCAGGAGGTGAGTCCGAAGTTGAGGATGCACTGATGGCATTGAAAGAGGCCGGGGTAACCGACTTCGCCGCGTCCATTTATGCAACCAGTGCTGAAGAGAATGAACAAACCCGGCGCTTATTGCTCAGTCTGCAAGCCGTTTGACAGGTCGCTGGTCGGGTGAAGCCTATTTTGGTGAAGGATGGATTGGGTCAATCCAATGCAGTCCCTTGGGATCTTCGATAACCGGGATATCCAGATTGACGACCACTGCATCCTGATCACTTCGAACCAGAACACATTGCAGTGATTCATTTTCGCAGGCATTGATCTCCTGGTGAGGGACATAGGGTGGTACGAAAATAAAATCGCCCGGCCCCGCTTCGCAAACATACTCCAGCTGTTCACCCCAGCGCATGCGTGCTCGTCCGCTTATGATATAGATAATGCTTTCGAGCGCGCCGTGATGATGCACGCCGGTTTTAGCGTCAGCATGAATTTCAACAGTGCCAGCCCACAATTGGTTTGCGCCGGCCGTTGCATGCGTGATGGCCGCAGCGCGGCTCATTCCTGGAGTCTGGGCCGTGTTGGTATCCAGATGATCACCCGAGATGACCTTGATACCGTTGTTCTTCCAATCAGGCGTTTCGGTCATTTCTGGTTCCGGTAGATAAACGACTGGTTCATATTACATGAAGACTGCAGCTGAGCGACGAGTTCAGGGGGTGACAGTCAGCTGCCAGGAACTGACCAGAACAGTTAGTCTGCGGTGGAATTCCGCTCTGCTCGAAAGGCTCGCCATGAGAGATAAAGCTCTGTTAATCCAATGAGAGTGAAGTAAACGACACCCGCCGCCAGAGCGGTTTCGGGGTTCTTTTCCCAGTGACCCGTACCACGGTCAGGATAGACGTCGCTTACGATAGCGTGACTGACACCCAGTTCTGGCCAGGGAACCACCACCGAAAGTAATACCGCCAGAAGATAATAGAGAATAGAAACACCTGACCTGAAACTGGCTTCTTGTTTCGCGTTGGAAGGATGGGTAACTAATCCCTGCCAGCGAGTAAACATGACCAGGCTATAGGTAATGAACAGCGTCCAGCTTTTAAAAGCCAGGGCCATGGCGCCGGCAAACACACCGTAAAATCCAAAGGCGACGCCGAACAGCTTTATCTTTTCCCACGTTGTTTTCCCTTTGGATTCGTCCCTCATAGAGGCCATTAGCGCACCGGAATGAATGAGGACGAACTCCAGGACCATAATTCCAACGCCAAACCGAACCCAGGAACCGTCGTCGATGCTCATCGGGTCCATCCATGTCATCAACATTATCGCTGCAAGCACAAAGCAGGGGATGGATGTGATTAGTCCCTCGATTAGTCTCATCTCGGGGGAGCTACCGGGAAAAGGTCGCGATGACCCTGCGAGGCGATTTTACGGGGTCGGCAAAATTGGTAATGTCCCTTTTAACTGCCGCTTCGCCTTCGGGGGTATTAAAAAACCTGCTGCGTAAGTCGTGCTCGTTTCTGAAACAGCAAAGTGCGATTCCGTTCCACGCAGGACCGCTGAATCGATGAAGGACACTTAACTGGTAGTAATGCGTCATCGCAGTGTGAACCTCCAGGGCAAGTGGAGCGTGCTTGTCACGCCAGTATCTGTCTGATTCCCGAGCGCCGAGCTCAGCGTTGGCAACCATGGTGAAAATGCCAATACTGCCGGGTTGATTGCCCTCTGGGAGCTGGAGCAAGGGTGTGTTCTTGATGGTTCGTTCACAGACGAGATAGCTCCCTGTATCTGCTGCATCTGCAAAAAAATCCAGTTCATCGGTTACTGCTAAAACCAGGGATGCGAATGGGAGGTGGTTAGTATTGGCAGAAGTTGCTGCCAGGTTTATCCCACCCGTGCGAGCAGCTGTGTCCGCTGCCTTTTCCCGACTGGAGAAGGCGCCAGCTAACATCAAGGAATCCATCGTATCTCCTGATTAATAGTGCAATAGTCTATACGTTAATATAGTGCCAGAGGTCCCGTGTTGGAATTCGGAAACGAAACTATTCGTTCGAATGACCTTAATTTGGAGCAAAAGAGGCAAACCCATTAAGAGAGCCGGTTCCGGTATCTTCAAGGTACACCGATGCACTAGCTGTATCGGGTCCGGAGTTAGGGTAAATTAGTTCACGGTCAGGTTTGCGGCAAAAAAATGCCGTACAGGTGAGGAATATATGAAGTTGGTGATTATCAGAGCGTTTGTGGTTGGGCTGTTAGCAGCCGTAGGATTTTTCTGTGCACCTGGTTCAATCGCGCAGGATGTTTTCAAAGGCGTCGACAGGGTCGTGGCGGTCGGGGATCTCCATGGCGACTATGATCAGTACATCAACGTCCTTACAACCAATGGACTAATCGATGAGCGTTTGAGATGGCAGGGTGGCAAGACTCATTTTGTTCAACTGGGTGATATTGTTGATCGGGGTCCGGATTCACTTCGAATTATCAACCATCTGATGAAGCTGGAGAAGGAGGCAAAAAGGAAAGGTGGTCGAGTACACGTCCTGACAGGAAACCACGAGGCGATGAACATTCAGGGCGATTTGCGCTATGTACATCCGGGGGAATATTCCGCGTTAACAACAAAAAAATCTGAAGCCGTTAGAGCCAATTACCTTGAAGCTGTCTACCGGCATCGTCTTTCAATCGACCCGACATTGGCCGAGTCTCCAGATCTTGCGATGGAGGGTTTGCGGAAAGAGTACCCGTTGGGGTACGTCGAACACCGAATGTTATGGGATCCCCGCCAGAAAATGGCTAAATGGGTCGCGAAGCACAATACAGTTATACAAATAGATAGGTCCCTGTTTCTTCATGGTGGGCTGAACCCGCATTTGGAGCATCGACCGCTATCGGAAATTAATCGCCAAATGAGGAAAGAGCTGTCTGCCTCATTTACCGGGGAGGGAGTTTCCAATAGTCCGGAGGGGCCGCTCTGGTATCGGGGGCTTGTCCAGAATGATGCAGAGGTTGAATTGGGGCCGTTGCTTGAGATGCTTGATTTTTATGATGCTGATCGCATCTTCATTGCGCATACACCGACACAGGGCGCCGTCCTTACCAGGTTCGATGGCAAGGTAGTGATGATTGACGTTGGTATTTCTGCGTATTACGGAGGTAACCTGGCGAGTATTGTTATCGAAAAAGGGGCGTTGCAGATAATGCACAGAGGCACGAGGGTGCCCGTGCCTGGGGTCGATCTACCGATACAGGAATACCTGGAAATCGTATCCGAGCTTGAGCCTGAAGGTAGCAGGCTTAGGAGATATGTTAGTACGCTGAAAAGTCAGCAAGCCGAGGGCGTCGACGAAGCTGAGGAAACAGAGGAAACAGAGGAGGCAGAGTTGGGTCAGCCCGGTGGAGTGAATTAGTGTCTGAAGTCGTTGCCAAATTGTGGGCCAGGCTCCTTTTCGAGAGAGTCCGACCGGATATCTCGCAAGTCAGTAGCAATAAGGTGCCGAAGCTCGTCGTTCGAGGAACCAGCGGTCGTTTTTTTAACAGAGAAGTTTCAGACCTGCTGTTCATCCAAAGGGTGATGGAGGAATCCAGAAATTTCGCACATCCGCTATTTGCACG
>JABBBA010000371.1:18521-27163 GCA_018607685.1 K189A clade bacterium
GAACGGGTGCGCTTTCTTTCTATAGCTTCCAGTGTGCTTGATCAATTTTATGCGGTGCGTGTTGCAAAGCTCAGGCGGTCAGCCGCCAGGCGTGATGGCTATGTGACTCCCGATGGTCTGACCGCGACACAGCAATTGATGGTCGTTACTGCAAAGGCAAATGATCTCATGCAGGTGCAGCAGGAGAGTTGGCGTGATCTTCAGGGCGAGCTTGGTGAGCATAGAATTAGTTTTCCCGGGATTGGGGACTTGAACGAGGTTGATATTTCATGGCTTGCTGCGTATTTCAAAAGTCATTTTCTTCACGTATTGACACCCTTCACGATAGATGAGGAGCACCCATGGCCATTTATTTCGAGCGGTGGTTTGTGTGCCATTCTTGAATTGGATGAAGGGTTTGTGCTCCTGCCGCTACCGGCGAATCTTGATCGATTCATTTCTGTTCCCGGAGAAGGACACCGTTATGTCGCCATTGAGAGCCTGATTCAGTTTTTCTGGCAGGAACTTGTTCCAGGCGACTCACTGCGGAGTTTCGGTTTTTTTCAAATCCTGCGTGACAATGATCTTGCCAAGGAAGAAAGGAACGATGATCTTCGGGCTATCGTGGAGTCGGGCCTGCGAATGCGTCAGAAAGCCAATGTCATCAAGCTGCGCGTTTCAGAGACCATGAACGACCAGGCCATTCGCTTCGTTACACGTCA
The DNA here is from genome assembly GCA_018607685.1 of K189A clade bacterium. Lineage (GTDB taxonomy): Bacteria > Pseudomonadota > Gammaproteobacteria > Pseudomonadales > Azotimanducaceae > UBA9659. The sequence continues at coordinate 19,223 of JABBBA010000371.1, forward strand.
GCTGGACCTGCTGAGCAACGAGGAGATTAAGTTTCTCGAAAACCAAAACGAACGTATTACGGCGTCTGAATTTATTGTGCCGACTGATCTTGTAGGTTTAACTGATATTTCTGAAGTACTTGATGACCTGGATGGGAAGGTCGGTGGACACGTCTTTCCTCATTTCAAACCTCGCTACCCTAAGCGACTGTTAGATGCAGATAACGATTGTTTTGCTGCGATAACCGCGGGCGATATTATCGTGCACTGGCCTTATGAATCCTTCGATTCTGTTATCAGATTCATCCAGCAGGCAGCAGAAGACCCGGATGTCGTCTCGATTAAACAGACGCTCTACAGAACCAGTGATGAGTCGCCAATTGTCGAAGCGCTGATACTGGCAGCCAGAAAGGGTAAGGCAGTAGTAGCTGTGATCGAGCTGGAGGCACGCGATAATGAAGCTTCAAACATCGAACTGGCGAAGCGTTTGGAAATGGCGGGCGCGCAGATCGTCTATGGCATAATCGGTCTGAAAATTCATTGTAAAGCTACCCTGGTAGTACGAATGGAAGAGGGTGAGGCAATAACCTATACGCATCTCGGAACAGGGAACTACCACCCCCGTAACGCGACAACCTATACGGATGTCTCATTCTTCACTCGTGATCAGGTCATCGGTCACGACACCCACCTGTTGTTCAGTTATCTCACCAGCGAAAGAATGGGCCGGCCGCAAAAACTGATTGTGGCGCCCGATGGTATGAGGGACAAAATTGGCGAACTGATAGGCCGCGAGATCGAGCATGCCCTGGCGAACCGGGCTGCCTACATCTGCATCAAAGTGAATTCGCTTACGGATACAAGAATTATCGAGCAACTCTATGCTGCCTCTGAAGCGGGGGTGGAAATTGACTTGATCGTCAGGCGTCACTGCGCTCTGCGCCCTGGGGTGCCGGGTATGTCGTCACGGATTCGCGTCAAGAGTGTCGTTGGCAGGTTTCTTGAGCATTCCCGGCTCTATATGTTCGGTGGAGGACAACCGGTCTCAGCGCGGACTGCGTTGGTCTATTTTGGCTCAGCGGATCTGATGGATCGCAACCTTGACGAAAGAGTTGAGCTGCTTGTGCCGATAGAGGACCCCGAAGTGAGGTCAGTAATCGTTGATGGAATACTGCACGCCAACCTCAAGGATACCGCTCAGTCCTGGATGCTGGACGACGAGAACAACTACGAGAGAGCCCCTGCGAAAGGTGGCTTCTGTTGCCAATCCTTTTTTATGGAGGCGGATGACCCGACAACCCTCGGTACCTTTGAGGTCGCGCCGGTGAGTTCGCAGTTGAATGAAGCGACGCAATAGCCGCTCTGCAGGATGGCTGGCGATACTGTTTCTGTTGCAGGGTTCGCCTGCACAGGCGGATCGCCTGTTTGAATCTGCGGAGACGCTGGACATAGTGGTGTCGGGCCCTCTGCTTCAGATTCAAAAAGAGCGTGATAAATCAGCGTCCTATAAAGCGACGCTGACAACCGGTCAAGACAGCTTTAATGTTGAAATGCGTGTTCGCGGGAACAAACGCCTAAACCCGGATACCTGTCGTAGGCCTCCGCTCTGGATTGACTTTGAACCAGAGTCAATCAAAAAGACACTTTACGCTCACCAGAAGAACCTGAAGCTGGTGGTGCTGTGCAAGGATATGTTGAAGTATCGTAACTATCTGCGCATGGAGTTCCTGATCTATCAAATGTTTAACCGATTGACACCCTTGTCGTACAAGGTTCGCTGGCTGAATGTAAGTTACGTTGATGAGAAGGGCAAATCGCGGCAGGAGCCAGGGTTCTTCATTGAGCGAAAATCAAGGTTGGCGAAACGCAACGAGCTTGAGACAACCAGTGTTGGCCGTATTCGGGTATCAGAGCTTGAGCCAGATAGTAGTGCCCTGGTGGCACTGTTTCAGTACATCATTAGCAACGCAGATTACTCTGTTGTTGCCTCAGCAGATGATTCCTGCTGCCACAATGCCAAAATACTGCTCGGTGAAGATTCTCGCTACAGGCCGGTTATTTATGACTTCGATTCCAGCGGTTTGGTCGATGCTCATTATGCTGTGCCAAACCCTTCGCTGAAGATCAAGAAGGTTACCCGAAGATTGTATCGAGGCTATTGTGCCCACAATATTCAGGTTGGCGAAGCCAGGCTCAGGGTTCTGGGTATGCAACGGGAGCTACTTGAACTTTTGGAGACGGACACGGTGCTGGCGAAAAAATCGCGAACGAAAATGATTAAGTTCTTTATGAAATCACTGCAGATAATTGAGGACGATGAAACCTGGCAGAAGAAGGTCCTGGGTGCCTGCAGAAGCTAGTAGTTGGATATAGCTTCCACGTTTTCGTAATAGCTGAGCCCACCCCCACCTTTTTTGCGATCATCCACCAGAAAAACTGACCCGTTTTCCATCAGCGCAATTCCCTCGGGTTGTTTATGAGCGATTGGGTCCAGCGGGAAGAGCTCCAGAGACAGGGTGTCACGGTGAACCCGAAGCAGGGTGGCGGGCGTGAGTAGATAGTAGAATTCGTCGTCGCTTTCAATCGAGGTAACTTTCTTCCTGTCACCTTTGAGCCTGTCATCGGTCAAAGAGAACAGTGATCTTGCTTCCGTGTCCACTCCCGGTCGATAGGAATAAACTGTGACTCTATTTTTGCCACTCTTTTTCATACTGTCTTTCTTGTAAATATTTTTGCAGGGAATGAGCAGGGTTCCGGCGTCAAAATGTAGCCCCTCGACTTCGCAAACGGCTGCAAGTCCCGTGTCCAGAACGCTCCAACCGGCGATATGATCAGTGATCCCAAAAGACACGTCGGGGATCACATAGAGTTTTCCGGTGCTGGTGATCATGTAAATTTGATCGTTACTCACTGCGATGCCTTCAAAATCATCCAGGACAACGGGGTTTCCAAGAGAAAGCAATCTTGAGATCTGCAGACCCGGTAGGGTAATCGAATAGATGTGACCCTTCTCGTCGTTGTGAGTCAGAAGATGGTTCTCGTCGACTTTTGCAAGTCCGGATGCTTCGCGAAGAAACCCGGGCAACATCCTGGGAGGATTAGCGCTGGCATCGTCCGTTGTCCCAACCATGGTCATGATTACCCCAATGACAAAAAGCATGGCGCCAAGAATAGCGAGTAACAGGAAGGGTCTGGGATTCATGCCCTAGTTGGGGTTGTCTGGAGCAGGTGGTCCTTGTTTATCATCGGTCTGTCCCCGGTTCATCCATTCCCGCGTGAACCAGCGTTTGGTGGAAACTTCTTCACCATACTCAAGCTCCCAGAAGATCAGAATGAAATAGTTGAAGAACACGGTGATCACAACGGCTATTTCCAGTGCCTCGATTCCTGCGGCGAGCCCAACCGCAATTGCGATGAAGATGTAGCAGGCGTCCAGGGTATCATCCAGCGTCAACCTGAACCTGACCCCGGCAACAATCCCGGCAAGACTGAAGGCCAGCGCCAGGCTGTTTTGGACGATCATCACAATTCCGCCAACCACAACCGGTAGTAGCAGCAAGGTCAACAGGAATGCCTGGTCACGACCTTGTCGGCGTCTTGCACCCATATAGATCCATGCTACCGGCTCCATGATAAGTACAACGCCGATCGTCGTTATGGCGAGCTTGATGGCCTTCGTCGTAGGTTCCCAGGATAGCGTGGTCAGGGTTCCGGTAAGGAATTCATTGGCACCGGTTGGTGAAAGTTCGTTACCACCGAAGGGAAGGTAATCGGCTAAAGCCGGGAAAATCTTTGCCAATCCATAGAACAGCAGAGAGACGGTAATATAGTAAGCAGTGATCTGTAACAAAGGCTTTGCTGATTTCATGCTCTTCGGCTGCTCGGTGTGAGTTTGGATAGGATCAGGAGAGTATATCGTACTACTTTGACCGTTTGGATCTCTCATCATTGAGCCACTTCGCGGTCTTTCTCGTTGTCGCAATATCCACTGACTGTTCTCGCCCAGCGCGCCTTTCCCCAGCGCCCTGAGAATGTGCCTTTTTCTCACGGTGTTGTTTGTGTGCTTGATCAGTCTCTGGGCGTTGGATCAAACTTGGTACATCTTGCTGATCTGGCATATCCTCCCCTATTCACTTAAGGACAACCGACTATGAACGACAAACCTAACCGCCCAGCCTGGTTCGCCAGGCGCGAGATCAGTCCCTTTGTTCTTGATGACGCAGCTGCTAACGAACTGATCGGCAAAGCCAGTCATGCGGTTGTCTCCTGGGTGACGAAGGATAACCAGCCGGTGTCTGCCGTGATGCTTTATGTGCTGGTAGACAACGTCATTACCGTCACATCAACTACAAACCGCGCCAAGTATCATGCCTGGCGCCGTAATCCTGCTGCATCATTTTGCATATGGGACCCGGGAAGTATTGGCCGTCAGGTAACGCTGCGAGGCCGAATTGAGATCAAACAGGATGCGGAATTGTTGCGCCGGTTTACCGAGGGCTTTCTGGCGAGATTTAGTGGCGGTGAGCCACCTGCCCCTGAAGTTCTAGAGGCTGAGATTGAAAAATTTAATGCCCCTGACAGACATATGATGCAGTTGCATGTAGACAAGGTGCTCAGTCACGATCTGAACCGTCTGCTTGAAGTGGAATCAAATGGAACGGATGTATGGAGTTGATGGCGGTCAAGCCGCCCGGAAACTGCTGAAGAGAAAACGGCTGGATTAGATTTTGCGGGCGCGGAAGGAGCGCCCCTTGATCTTGCCATCGTTTAGGACGGCTAGTGCCTGCTTTGATGAGGTCCGCTTGACGGCGACATAGGCCGACCTTTCGGAGATGCTGATCTTACCAACTGCGCTCCCCTCGATACCGTTTTCCCCTGTCAGTGCACCCAATATGTCACCGGGCCTGACCTTCTGTTTTTTTCCACCATCGATTTGTAGTGTCGCCATGGGAGGCTGCGCTGGTCTGAAACCAGGGTCCAATGGGTCGGCGATGGTGCGTTCCAGGGACTGCTCAAGCACAGCTTCCAGGAGCTCGATTTTATATGCTTCACTCTCATGAAACAGGGAGCACGCAAGGCCTGCATTGCCGGCTCGACCGGTGCGGCCTATTCTATGTGTGTGGACCTCTGGATCCCGTGACAGATGGTAGTTCACCACCAGGTCCAATGAATCAATGTCCAGGCCCCTGGCGGCGACATCGGTTGCGACCAGAATGGAAAGGCTTTTGTTGGTGAACTGGACAAGCCTGCTGTCACGATCTCTCTGTTCGAGATCGCCGTGAATAGCCCGCGAACTGAAACCCATGTCCCTGAGCTCAAGCGACACGTCTTCCGTTAGTTGTTTCGTGTTACAAAACACCAGGGCGGAATCGGGTTTGTACTTCTGGAGCAGGCTCACCAGTCCTTCGGTTCGTTTCGACTTGTCAGAGATCTGGCATAGTAGTTGTCGGATAGTGTTTGCGTCGTGCTGATCCAGTGCTTCAACCCGTTGAGGCTTTACCATGACGTTCGACGCGAGTTCTTCAATGTTGTGCGGGTAGGTCGCGCTGAACAACATGTTCTGCCTCTTTGCCGGCAGGTACTGAATAATCGCTGCGATTGACTCTCCGAAACCCATGTCCAGCATTCGATCCGCTTCATCGAGTACAAAGGTGTCCAAATTTTCCAGGGAGAGGTTTTGTTTCCTAAGGTGTTCTTCGACTCTGCCGGGAGTACCAACGATGATGTGGGCGCCGTGTTCCAATGAGCCCTTCTGGGGACCAAATGCGACGCCGCCACACAATGTCAGCACTTTAATGTTGTGAATTTTCCGGGCAAGGGTTCTAACTTCTTTTGCGACCTGATCAGCCAGTTCGCGAGTTGGGCATAAAACGAGGCATTGAACCCTGAATTTTTTCACATCGAGCTTATTCAGTATTCCCAGACCAAAAGCGGCGGTCTTACCGGAACCTGTCTTTGCCTGGGCAATGACGTCCTGGCCATCCAGTATTTTAGGTAACGACAATGCCTGTATGGGCGTCATGGAGTGGAAGCCAAGGTCGTCCAGGTTGGACAGCAACTCGGCCTGTAGTTGCAGGGTCTTAAAGCCTGATTTATGAGCATCAGGGGCTTTAGCGTCAGGCTGGTTGGAATCAGATTGGTTCAATAGGTGGCCTCAAAGGCGTTAGTTACGGTTAGCGGACGAATCCAATGACAGTGACAAAGTGAGCCGTGGCGCCTACCAGGACGAAAAAATGCCAAATTCCATGTGCGTGGTTGAGTCGGTTCAGTTTATCAGCAATGTAGAAAATGATGCCTGAGGTATAGGCAAGTCCACCCAGTACCAGCCATGAAAAACCAGCTGCGGGCAGGGCTGTCTTTAATGCCGAAAGGTCGAGAGAACAGGCCCATCCCATACCAAGATAGATGAGGACCTGTATGATTTTTATCAAACGACCCTTCAGGAAAACCTCGGACAATATGCCGAGAACGGCGAGGGACCAGACAAGCCCCAGGATTAGCCAACCGTTCATGCTGTTCAGGCTGACGAGCATTAAGGGTGTGTAGCTACCGGCGATCAGGATGTAAATTGCTACATGATCAAACAATTTGAACAGGGCTTTGAGCTTTGGTGGATGAAAGCTGTGGTAGAGCGTAGACATAGTGAAAAGCAGCACGAGTGTTACGCCATAGATGCTAAATGACGCCAGTAACAACAGGTCGCCTGACTGAACGCCAATAGTGAGCAGCGCACCAAACCCAACCAGGGCCAATACCGCCCCCAGTAGGTGGCTGATGCTATTGAGTCGTTCGCCGTAGTAGATGATAGTGCTCATTTGTGTCGCGGAGATCAATCTTACCGGTTTATGCCGGAAACATCGTGATCTCATCGGGACGAATAGTGTCAGACGCACTGTGGATGCTGACATACTGGCATAATAGGTATCTAAATTTGGAGAGTTGAGCGTGCAAAACAAAGCAGTGGTTGTGTCACAACGAAAGTCTGTTGAGGATCCTGCGGTGTTTGTTGGCTTCGAAGATTGATCGATGTTGGAAACTGAATTATCCATGCCGGTAAAGGCTTACCTGGAATCCCATGGTTACCAGGTGAATTGTGAGGTTAAAGATTGCGACATTGTTGCTACCCGCGGCGATGATCTAATAGTGGTCGAACTAAAGACCAGTGTGAACCTCACACTTTTGGTGCAAGCGACCAAGCGCCAGTCTATTTCAGACACTGTCTACGTTGCAGTTCCCGCGCCGACGAAAAGAAATCGCCAGTGGCGAGGTACACTTACTGTGCTGAAAAGGTTGGAGCTTGGATTGTTGCTGGTTGAGGTGGGCGCTATGGGAATGCTTGTCAGCAAGCAATTTGACCCGATGCCTTATCAGCGAAAGAAAAACACCAGACACAGGCGGGCGCTGCTTACTGAAGTGGCCGATAGAAGTGGTGACTACAATGTGGCCGGTAGCACCAAAACGACACTGATGACCGCCTACCGGGAAAACGCCATTCTTATCGCCTGTTGCCTTTCGAAACTTGGTGCCTCAAGCCCAAAGGTGCTGAGAAGCCTGGGCACGGGGGATAAGACCACGGGTATACTGAGTGCGAACCACTATGGCTGGTTTCAACGGGTCGAGAAGGGCGTTTATGCGTTAACTGACCAGGGTGATCTTGAGTCACGATCAAACAAACCTGTCTATAAAAAGGCGCAGGCTCACTTCAAAGCTCACTTCAGGGCTGATCGCTAACCGTTTACGACGGGCGAGGCTACTGTTTCGTCATTTCGTCCAGCTCAAATGTGATTATGTTTTCTACGCCGCTGGTGGCGATAGGCTGCCCGTCGACAATCCTCGGTTTGTATTTGAACTTGGCGACGGCGGCAAGCGCGGCTTTATCAAACATTCTTCCGGGTCGATCACTACAGGAAACTTTGCCGCGCGAAAAGGGCTCAACACAGTTGGAGATGATGACCGGGTCTA
>JABBBA010000371.1:27173-29521 GCA_018607685.1 K189A clade bacterium
ATCTACGGCAACCCGATCCGTTGACTGTTTGATGGGGGGCGGTGGTTCCTGCGGTTCACGTGGAGGCTTGGGTCGACGTTGCTTCACCTGAACCTGTTAATCTTCTTTTATCCTGATGAAATCGACGATATTTTCTGTGTTAGTAGAAGTGATTGCCTCTTCGCCGGAATCAATCAGATACTGCATCAGGTACAAAAGAAAGATGGTAACCAAGGAACCCAGGGTCAGAATGGCTGGATACTTTATGATGGCCAGAACGCTTACTAACCAGTGGGAATCCTCACGTTCGTGGTGCACAAGCGCCCTTAGCAAAAACGGTTCTCCTGGTCGGTAGATCTAGCAAGGCTTATTCCTCGCTGCGCACCTAATGCGGAGCTTTCTGGTAACCATGATGGGGGATTGGGCATATGCCTTGATTGATGAAAATCAACAAACTATCCACTAAATGCGCTAAGAAATAGTCCCAGGCAAAGCAGGAATCCGGTGCCGGGTACGATTTTTGAGTGCCAGGGATCAGAGGCGGTGATCAGGATTAACGAGAGATTCACCACCATGAAGATGACGAGTGTAACGGCGCTCGTTAGCGTTGCCAGTGCTTCCAGATCAAGACTAAGGGCAAATAATAGTACGGCGGCAGATACGAGTACCGTTGCGTTGATAGGGGTTCTGGTCGTTGGGTTTATATCTGCAAGGAAGTGATCCTCACGGTTTATTTTTGCAATACCGTAGATCACCCTTGAGGCCATTATAATTTGAACCAGTGCTCCGTTTACTACCGCAAACATACTGATAATCGCAATAAGTTCCGGATCATAGATGCCGTGTTGCTCTACCACGAATGCCATGGGTGCTGCGTGTGTCGATAATTGCGCTATTGGTACTGTCGCTATGGCGACGTAGGTAACCAGAAAATACAAAACGGATGCGATGAGCAGGGAGCCGATGACTGCAAGCGGTACGTTTACTTCCGGCCGTTTGGTCTCTTCGGCCAGGGTTACTATGTCTTCGAAGCCGATAAATGCGTAGAAGGCAAGGAACGCGCCGGCGAAGACGCCAGCCCAGACGAGACCATTCGTATCAGGAACGAGGTTAACTTCAACGACACCAGGTTGTAGCCATCCACCATGAATGACAAGTAGTAAGCCAACAATCTCGATTAACGCCAACAGGCCGGCGATGGCTACCGACTCTACAATGCCATAGGCAGCAGTGGCCCCCAGGACGATGACGAGTAAGAATATGACGGTGGCGGAAGGCAGGTCGACGAAATAGTTAAAATAGCCCACGAAACCTTTCGCAATCGTTGCAGCGGAAACAATTCCCACAACAACGATGAGCAGACCGGTGGCCGTTCCCAGGCCGACACTTTTAAATGCCTCTTTGACGTAGAACGCCGGGCCTGCGGATTTGGGGTACCGGGAAGACAATGCTGCAAATGAGAATGCCGTAGGTGCTGCGACCAGTGCAGCAAGAAAAAATGCCAGCGGCGTAAACTGACCTGCGTGGGATGCGACTACTCCGGTTAAGACATAGATGCCTGCGCCTAGAATGGTGCCCAGGCCATAAAAGAGGAGTAGTGGAAATGTAAGGTTCCGCTTTAACGTTGTCACGACAGCTGAGTCGCTACATCAGCATTTCAGAAGCAAAACTGCACAGGGTGCAAGCAAGGCGATCTGGTAGCTCAAACTGATCGGTCGATCGCTACTTTCCGGCGTAATGGTGTGTGAGTTGAGCAGGATCATATCAACAGCTCCTTCCGCTGAAAATGCGACGATTTCCTTTGCTCGCTTTCCTATGCGGTTCTCGATGTTCACGTTGACACCGTCGTCCCGAAGACGATGGGCTCGCTCATTCAGATGTTTCTCTGCGTCGCGAACGAGTTGCTCGGTAAACGTATCAATTGCTGAATCCTCCAGCGGCTCTATCGGTTCGATGACATGAATGAGGGTGACTCTGGCATCGTTAACCTTTGCCATTTCACCGGCGCTTGATAACACCTCGTCATGTTTCGACGTGAAATCAAGGGGAACCAGTAGATGCTTATATTCAGCCAACATGATCAGTGCCTGTAGGTGTAGTAATCGGGGACCCAGACCTCGTACTTGGACTGGAGAAACTCAACCAGATCGATCAGTTCCTGAACCGACATTATCCCGTTGTAGTTACGCATGGCAGATTGCCCGTTACCCAGCGTAGTTTCAGGGTTGCTGCCTCTGGCGAGTTTGTGGGAGGGGTTGATAATTGAAGTGACCAGATCTCCATAGGTCTTGATTCTGGTGACCTTGCCGCCTAGCGTGACGTTTATTTTCTCTTCAGTGTAATCGCCGGTCCAGGGTACGCTGTTAACC
>JABBBA010000398.1:0-3764 GCA_018607685.1 K189A clade bacterium
GGTAGCCGGTATCAGCAAAGTCCGGGCGTTGAACATCCTCTTCCACAAAGTTCCAACCAGCAAAAACACGTACGCTCATCCGTGTTCCGGTAGAGGCATATACCTCTTTGCGTTTCATGGCATCCCAGATCGCTTCGCGTGTGTTATCAGTGGCCCATACAGCTGCTAGGCCTGAAGCCAGTGCTTTAACATGACGAATGGTGAAGTCGCGTCCCTTAGGATCCGGCACGCGGCCGGTAACCTTGTCGGTGAAGCGTTCCTCGTTATGTTTGCCGTCAACCAGGTATGGCTCAAACTTGCTAACCTTACCAAAAAAGTTATCCTCTCTTGTGGTCGCCAGTCCTGTATGGGAATCGGTGGAGCCCACAATGCCAAACTTGAATGGATTGGCACCCAATTTCTTTTCATAAACAAGGCCTCGTTTATACGCTTCACGTACATACTCCCGATTGATCATCCCGGGTTCTTTAGCCATGCCAAAACTGCCTTTATCCCAAGTGCCGTAATCGGCAAACTCGTCGTTGGGCGAAAGCATGGGGTGCGCTTCTCCATCGCCTTTCATCTGGGTTACCTCATAGATGGGTTCCCAACGCATACGGCGCTCGGCATAAGTACGGTCAAGTTGTTTCTTTTCATAGGTCACATCATCAAACATCAGACCGTTTGACAGGTTTCCGTTGTGTGGAATGGCCAATACTCGGCCACCGGTTTTCTCTTCGTACGTTTTCATCCAATCCCAAAGGTCTTCCGGATTAACAGAATCGTAATTCGAATATGGCAACATACGGGAGGCCTTTTCCTTGTCATCCCGGAAGATGACATTGCGGTGCATATTATTGCCACCGGGCGATGAAGACCATTCATAGCCGATCAATGCTGTGAATTGGCCCGGGTCATTATACTGGTCCGCAGTTTGGGTCATATACTGCCATGCGCTTCTCCTCAAATTTTCGTCCTCGAGCGGATCTCCACCATCGGTAACAGCGGTGAGCCACTCCGAATAGGCCACGTCAATTTTTCCCTCTCCGAGTAGCTCTACCATTCTCTTTCCAAAGGGAAACTTCATCAGCTCGGGATTTGCCTCTCGCGCCATGGGTGCTAATCCAAGGTTCTCTGCATGGTCGGCAACCACCAACCAATCCAGGGGTTTTACCAGCTTGGTACGTATACCGTGACTGGAAACCACCTCTTCACCACGGGCGAAACGATAGGCCTCTTCAGGCCCATTTGTGGCACCCATAAACCCGGCATCAGTCGACCAGCCGGTATGTAGGTGTGAATCACCCCAGAGTATTTTTTGCGGATATCCGCGGTCGAGATACGGTGAGTACTCTTTATCTTTCTTGGGAACATTCTTTATCCCGTAATCAGGTAACGCCTCAGCAAATACCGAAGTACTAGCAAAAGACATCAGCACAATGGCTCCTAATACACTCATCATTCGATTAGCGTTCATTTTGATTCCTCCTTCTATGATTTTGGCGTATACCAGATCGGGCTCGTGTAGGCTCTTTCCTGACCGATAGTCGTAGCACCTTCGGGAATCTCTACGCCGTAACGGAAGGCGTCATACACTATCCAGCGTGGTGTTGGAATCTCCAGCACGCGAGCATAGTAGAACGCGCGTTGGTTGGCATCGAAATCCGGATCGGTCCACACGGTAGCTAACTCGGAGGCACCAATGGTATTGGTCCAGTTGGCGTTCTTGATATCTACTGTATTACCTACTGCGGGTAGTTCGCCTTTACTGTCCAGCTTGCGGCTATCGGACCAGGCGACGTTGTATACCTTCTCGTGGGTCTTGCCTTTTTCATCCGTCCAGCCTTTAACTATCTGGATACGATCCAGGTTGGCACCGACCTGGTCGCGCAATGCATACACCATAAAGCTGGGCGCTTTCTTGCCTTTCACAGGTTTCAGGTCACCGCCCATGGGTACACCCTTTTCATAACCGCGGAATGCCGGCTGACGACTGTTCATATCATCCTTGGTGAAATCCCAGCCACCGAAGAAGCGCACCATCATGCGTGGACCGGTGGTGGCGTAGGTTTCCTTACGCTGCATTTCATCGAAACTGGCTTCGCGGGTGTTCTCAGTAGCAAATACAGCCTGTAGTCCTGCAGCCGCCATCTGCCAGGCGTAGCGTATACCTGCGTCGGTCTTCTGGAATGGATGTTTCAGTCGTTCGGGCGAGGCCTCATAACCGGTGTGCTTACCCATGAAGTTTTCTTCTTCCACGGTGACCATCGATGTATGGCTATCGGTGGCGCCGACCATGCCGAACTTATACGGATTAGTGCCCAGCTTTTCTTCCAGCACCAGTCCATTTTTCAGCCCTTCGCGGGCATACTCATATTGCAGCATGTCATTGGTTTTTGGAGTTAGCAGATCGAGACTGCCCTCGTCCCAGGTTTCATAATCGGCGAACTTGTCGTCAGGTGACAGGAACGGATGTGTTTCACCATCACCTTTGATCTGGGTAACCTCGTACAGCGGTTCCCATTTGGCACGTGCCTGCACATATTTTTTATCGATCTTGCGACCGGTGTACTGCTTATCGACCGGGAACATAATACCGTTGGACAGGTTACCGTTATGGGCAATGGCCAGCACGGAACCGCCTGTCTTCTCCTCGTACTCATCCATCCATTTATACAGGTCCAGCGGATCGGTGCTGCCGAAAGGCTCCACCATCGTGTAAGGTACTACCTGGCCTGCTTTCTGGCCGCCATCGCGGAAGATGACGTTGCGGTGCATGTTTCCGCCTTTGACCAGAGAGGTCCACTCAAAACCAATCAGGGTGGTGAAGTGGCCAGGCTCGTTGTATTCCTCTGCAGTTTTGATGATTGTGTCCCAGATGGTCTGGTACTTTGCCGAACCCGGTGCGTATGCTTCGGTCAACTTTGGGTCAAACTGGTTCTGGGCGAAGGTTTCGATTAAATTCAGCGACGTACCCTGCGGGTCAGTCTTGATGCCGGCATTCCAGCGCTTACCCTGCTCCGTTGCCATAATAAGCGGGTCACCCTTGAAGACGTCTTGGACAAACCCCATCATGTCTGAATGATCGGCGATGACCAACCAGTCGAGAGGACGGCCGAGTTTCACCGGCTGACCGCTTGAGGCGATGACTTCTTCGCCACGGGCAAAGCGATAGCCTGTGTCATGCAAAGTGGTATTACCAAACAAACCGGCATCCATGGAATAACCGGTATGCAGATGGGTTTCGCCCCACAGTGGGAAGGTTGGAAAACTGCGCTGCGCATAGGGCGAATAGACCTTGCCGCCATAAGCTCCCGAAAGTGATTCTTTTGAAGTGGTTATTCCTATCTGTTCGGCGCTGACCGTTGCTCCGAACAGCAGCATGGCTGAAGCAAAGGCGGTTAATGTGAAATATTTTTTTGTCTTCATATTGCTCTCCTGATTTCCTATATTGTGCAGGGCGAGTCCTCACCCGCCCTGCTATTCATATTTAATCTCTTATTAAAGATATCATCTTAATATTAATATTCTGTTGATGGCTCATTTTATCGCCTTAGCCTTCATCGTAGACGTGGTAGTTGACGCCGTTAACTTCAATTCTCTTGCCTGGTAGGCTCATTATCTATCTCCAAAAAAACATATAAGTAAAGGTTGGATATTGGTAGGCGAAGGATGGCTTCCAACCGTATGTGGTCTGACCATGCTTTTAGAAGCGCAGCTCGGCACCCAAAAGAATCTGGTCAGACTCAATGTCAGTGTTGTCCAGCTCAGAGTGAGCGTAAGCC
>JABBBA010000398.1:3774-4589 GCA_018607685.1 K189A clade bacterium
GTACCCGCTGAGTAAGTGTCTTGCTGGGCACCCGAAGTGTCAGCGCGGCTGAATTCGACTCCGAACCCCAGGTTCCTGTTGACGAACCAGTTGCTGCCAACACTCCACGCGTCAATATCGTCACCATCCTCAACATCGATGCGAGCGTAGCCCGCATTGACAACGAAGGTGCCGTCATGGCTTAGCTCCCAATGGTGCTGAAAATCGATGCCATAGGCATCAATATTTGCAAAACCGTATTCGCTAACTTCTGGTGCATCGGAGTCGTCAATATCGCTGTTGCGATAGCTAAAGATAACCTCTGTATGAGCAGTAATGTAGGCACCAAAACCCAGCGTATAGGTGTCGATGTCAGAGAAGTTCGGCGTCTCCCGCGTCCAGCTCCCTTCAAAGATCAGCGGCATGCTGGTTTGCCAGACGTAACGACCTTCCAGGGTATAGGCATCGGCATTCAGGTTATCAACAAGGTCATCCGCATCTGTGTAAACCCAGTTCGCGCCAACGTAAGAGGCCTGGTTATTGAATACAGCCTCGGCGAGAGGCCCATGGCTTGTATCCACTTCTTCAAGATAGTAACGACCGCCCAGCGCAACGCTGTCAACATCGCCATCTACGGGACCAACATCAATGTTATTGCGGCTAATCGCACCCACCGCCTGCCACTGGAAATCCGCATGCGCATCTAACCCCAGCATGGCCGCTGCCAAGGTAAGCAAAACTACGAAAGTCTTTCTGTGAACGCGCATATTTCTCTCCAAATTAAAATGCCACTCGTGTCCGCAGGCCGAATACCCAGACCGTATCTTCCTCCGGGT
>JABBBA010000016.1 GCA_018607685.1 K189A clade bacterium
ACGTTGTACAGATTGAAAATGCGCCTCATGTTGTAAAACAACTTGAGGCCAAAAGCCCGTCGGCACGGGGCGCGTCAACTCTCTACAAGATCAGGTTTCAAAACCTTGTGACCGGCCAGAAACGCGATGAATCGCTTAAGGGTGATGATTTTCTGGGCGAGGCCGACTTTGAGAAAGTTCAGGTACAGTTTTCCTACATTGATGGCGAGCAGTATGTTTTTATGAACACAACGGACTACAGCCAGTACCTGCTCAACGCGGATGCGATGGAAGATCAGTTGTCCTACCTTATTGATGGTCTGGACGGGATTACTGCTTTGCTTGTCGAAGGGAATATCGTTGCAATTGACCTGCCGCAGTCTGTCACGCTTGAAATTGCTGAGACGGCACCCTGTCTCAAGGGCGCATCTGCCCACGCACGAAACAAACCGGCGACGATGTCCACTGGCCTTATCGTTCAGGTGCCGGAATACATAGAACAGGGTGAGAGTATTAAGGTGAATACAACCAATGCCAATTTTATGTCGCGTGCCTGATGATTCGCGTTTCCGACATTCCCGAGAGCCAGATTGAGTTTTCGGCGATCCGTGCCAGTGGCCCGGGTGGCCAGAACGTCAATAAGGTTTCGTCTGCTATACACTTAAGGTTCGATGTCAGGGCCTCCAGTTTGCCTGAATCTGTTAAGTCAAAACTACTCAGATTGAGTGATTCCAGGATTAATTCGGATGGTGTGATTGTCATCAAGGCGCAAAATCACAGGAGCCAGGAAAAAAACAGAATAGAAGGGCTGGAGCGGCTGGATGAACTACTTCAGAAGGCCCAGCATGTGCAGAAAGCCAGGAGAAAGACCCGGCCTTCCAAAGGATCTGTGCGCCGGCGGCTCGATAGCAAGAAAAAACAGGGCTCGGTTAAGAAAAACCGCGGCAAGATCGACGACTACTAAAGCGCCTACTGTAGCCCTGGCGCCGATAGGAATATCAGCCATGGTTAGTGTCTCGCCCGCCAGGTAATCGTTTTGTTCGAGCCTCGTTTCCAGCTGATTCATCAGGTGAGCCGTTTGTTGCTCACCCTTTGTGATCTGGCTCGGGTCGCTCTTGGCTGCGGGGACTCGAATTTTGTTTAAAAATATCATGAAGAACCCATTCACAAAGGTACTGCACTGCCAGTCCATCCACTGGTCAGCGATTGCTGCGGTTTTCACATCCGACGGGCAGAGTGACCCGATTCCATATTGTCGCGCGAGATAGCGGACGCAGGCATTGGATTCATAAAGTGTCAGTTCGCCGTCTTCTATTGTAGGAACAACGGCATTCGGATTCTTCGCGGTGTACTGATCATCGACACCGAAGGAACCCGCCATGTCGTTTCGCTGGTAATCCAGATTCAGTTCACCCAGCGCCCACATCACTTTTTGGACATTCATGGAGTTGCGCCGCCCCCAAACGATAATTTTTTCGGCGTTGGAACTCATGTTTAGTTGATCCCCAGTTGCTGTTCTGCATATTCCTGAATGGATTTGTAATCGGCTTTGCCGTTGGGGGCACGGTTAAGATTGTCTTTGATCAGGATTTTTTTAGGCAGCTTGTAGGCTGCGAGATGTTTTCTTGAGAATTCTCTCAGTTCCAGTTCGTCGATCACACAACCTTCATTTGGCTGCACGACCGCGGTGATGGATTGCCCCCATTTTTCATCCTTCACACCGACAACAAGTGCGTCTGCGACGGCATCGTGGAACTTAAGCGCTTCTTCTACTTCCTCGGGGTAGACCTTTTCACCGGCGGTGTTAATACAGTTGCTGCCGCGACCGAGCAGTGTGAGTGATCCATCATCCTCAACGCGAACCCAATCGCCGGGAATTGAATAGCGTACGCCATCAATGACCTTGAAGGTTTTGTCTGTTTTCTCCTGGTCCTTGTAATAACCGACAGGAAGGAAGCCTTTCACGGCAACCATGCCGGACTCGCCCGTGCCAGGTTTCACTTCCTTCAAATCTTCAGAGAAGACTTTGCAGTTAGGTCCAAGCGCAAACTTGGCGACATCAATCGTCTGATCTTTGGTCATCAAGGAGGTACCAAGCCCGATGGCTTCCGATGATGAAAAAGCGTCGGACAGCAGGAGGTTCTCGTTGTGTTTTAGAAGCCCCGCCTTGATTTCCCGGGTCCACATCACGCCGGAGGAATTGATCACGCCGAGGGAGGAAATATCGTATTTTCCGGGATTCTCATCGAGTACTTCGAGCATCGGTCGGGCAAATGCATCGCCCACGATGGTGGCCTGGGTCACTCTGTGCCTGGTGATGTTCTCCAGGGCAAGTTCAGGCTCAAAACTTCGACTGGTAAGTGTGATGCGAGTACCGCCTGCAGCCATCGCACCGACCGCAGAGAGCAATCCTGTTCCATGCATGATCGGTGGCAAAGGAAGGTTAACGACTCTTGGATTGACCTTAAGCCGTTCCAGCAGTTCATCCAGATCGGCACAGGGTGGTGTACCCAGACGCGCGTTGCCGCCGGCACCAAGTACCTGGAAAAGGTCATCATGACGCCACATGACACCCTTAGGCATCCCCGTTGTACCCCCTGTATAGAGGAACAGCAGATCATCCGAGCTGTGTTTGATACCAGGTGATGAACCATCACCTTCGTTTGCCATTTCTTCGTAGCTGGATTCCTTACCGTCGTCCACCACCAACCAGTGTTTGACGTTTGGTAGCTGGTGTTTGATCTCATCCACATAATGCTGGAATTCCGACTGGTAGATAACGACGGTCGCATCAGAATTATCGAACAGATAGATAAGCTCGTGCTCGATATATCGGTAGTTCACGTTTACGTGGGTCAAGCCAGCTTTGAAACCAGCGGCTATACCCTCGCTGTATTCGGGACAGTTCCGCATATAGAAAGCGATTTTGTCACCTGGAAGTACGCCACTGGCAATAAGGTTGCGCGCGACGTTGTTGGTTCTTCGCGTGAAATCACCCCAGTTAATCACTCGATCACCGTGAATCAATGCTGGTTGATCTTCAGGCGTGATCTTTTCTACGGCCTCAAGAATATCGCCGTAGCTCCACTGGTAGCTCATGGGTGTCTCCTGTTTTTTTATTTTTTATTTGTGTCAGCTATAACGTGATTCTGTCACGGCATCTTTGTCGCCAGCCTGAACGGCCTTGAGCGAGTCGTGTAGATCCTTTAGGTAGGTGTCTGTTACTTCTGCATGAAATGGTGACAACATCAGGTGCAGTGCCTTGGGTTCGGTCGTCAGGCTGGTAAACCATCCGCGGTTGTACATTTGCTTGTAGATGGCGAATACATCTTCGGTAGGGTGGCTGAAAGCAACTATACCGAGTTGGGGCTTACCCACTATCTGGAACCCCAGTTGCATAACGCCTTGCTCGATAGCTTCCCGGGCATCGGTCACCAGTTTGTGCTTGGCGCGATAACCTTCAACACCCAGGTAGTTCATCACCGCCCATGCGGCGGAGATTGCCCCACCGGGTCTAGTACCCGCCAGCGTTGGGGTTACCATTCGGCCTCCCGGCCAGTCGGCGCAATCGAAAATCATGTGCTGCCTTAATGATTCGTCACGAAACAGGACAGTAGATGCGCCCTTTGCGCAGAAGCCATACTTGTGAAGGTCGGCGGACATTGAACGAACACCTGCCACTTCAAAATCGAAGGGAGGAACGTCGCCGCCGTTCATCCGGACGAATGGTGCGATGTACCCGCCAACGCAGGCATCAACGTGCAGCCAGAGGTTTCTGGCTTCTGCGAGTTTGCCGAGCTCAACGATCGGGTCTATCAGGCCATAAGGAAAACTGGGAGCAGAACCGACCAGCATAATGGTATTTTCATCACAGGCAGCGGCCATTGCGGATATGTCTGCGAGTAAGTTATCAGCTACCGGTACTCTTCGAAGTTCCAGGCTCATCATCATGGCGGCCTTGTCAAAAGCCGGGTGTGCGGAATAGGGCGCGACAATATTTGGAGTCCCAGCGATACCTTTGGTTGCTATGGCGTAGTCCCGTGATGCCTTAACCGCCATATTGATAGAGTCGGTGCCTCCGGAGGTGATGTTGCCGGCGGCATTCTCGTGTGCATGAAGGAGGCTTAGTCCCATGCCAACGACTTCGTCTTCCATCTGCTTCAGGCTTGGGAACGCGAGTGGTCCCAGTCCGTTCTCAGACATATACATGGTGTAGGCTTCTTTCTGGACCTTTGCGACGTCTTCGCCGGCATTAAAAACATACACCGCAGTCTTACCTTCACGCCACTTTGCATCGTTACCGCCGCGATTAATCATCTCGGTCTTGAGTGATTCCCAGTCTGTGCCGGTATTGGGCATGTCTTTCAGCATGGTGGTTTCCTACTCAGTGGCCCCTGCGAGGTACGGGTTTTCGTTCCCCAGGTTCTGGTACAGAACGCCGTCCTTCATCACGGTTAGCTTCTGATGATCCTGCAGTACCGTAATATCCTCAAGTGGGTTTCCGTCGACAATTAACAGGTCAGCCAGGCTGCCTTCTTCCAATGTTCCAACACTACCGTCCGGCTCAAAGGCAAGGCCTCCGTTCCT
>JABBBA010000424.1:0-1285 GCA_018607685.1 K189A clade bacterium
CGACAGTCTAACGAATCTGGTGGTTGTATCTTCACAGGCACCGCCCGCAGATGATGACTTTCGATCTCGCTTCCGGGAAGCCCTGTTTGAACCTGATATTTCCTCACTCAAACCACTATCCGACGACTGGAATCCTGCAGATATCTGGTCTGTAAACATCAATATGCTGTGGCATCGAAACCTGATCAACTGGTTAGGCTATGGCGCCGTCATTCCCATCTAGAGTGTACCGGATCACATGATGACTATTATTAATCTTGGCTCGTGCTGCATCGATCATGTCTATAACGTTCCCTCTTTTGTTGCTCCCGGTGAAACCTTGCCCTGTACTCACTATGAAGTTCACCCCGGCGGAAAGGGATTGAACCAATCCATCGCGATGGCCCGCGCAGGCGCAAAGGTAAAGCATGCCGGTAAGATTGGTGAGGATGGGACCTGGTTAAAGGAGCTGCTGACGGCCGAGGGCGTCGATACCTCAGCACTCAAGATTGCAAAGGAGGCCACCGGGCATGCAAATATCCAGGTGACGCCTAACGGCGAAAACGCAATTGTGCTTTTTGGTGGGACGAACAGGCTAATCTCAGGAGATGAAGTGTCTGAGGCACTGGATCATTCCTCTCCAGGAGATTTCCTGATGTTACAGAACGAGATAAGTGAGCTTGAAACCGCTATAGATATTGGTGCATCAAAAGGTCTTCGCATCGTTTTAAATGCCGCGCCAATGACACCTGATGTCAAGAATCTACCATTGGACAAACTTGAACTGATCATCATTAACGAAATTGAAGGCGAAACTCTCGCAGGCACGAGTGAACCTCATGGAATACTGAAAACATTGTCTTCGATGTATCCGGGGATCGAGATTCTGCTGACAATGGGAAAAGACGGTGCAATTTTTTGTAGCGGGAACAATACTTTTTCTGCCAGCTCACCGAAAGTGGTGGCGCTGGATACAACGGGTGCTGGAGATACTTTTACCGGTTATTTTGTCGCCGAACGTGCAATGGGCACCCTCCCAGAAAAAGCTATGGCAATTGCCTGCGCAGCTGCATCGATCAGCGTAACCAGAGCTGGCGCTGCCAGCTCAATACCTTACCAAAAGGAGGTTGAAGCAGCGGGATGACCAGCGTCCCACATTAAAGCCAGTGACAGTTCCGGCATATAGCCCGAACCGGATGATGGTAAATCTATCCTTGAACGGCGTACAGGCGCTCCCGGGCTTGCTCTCGATTAGAATCCGAGACCCAGTTGCTGGGCTTTTTGCCCTCACCTGGCGCCTGGGCAC
>JABBBA010000424.1:1295-12747 GCA_018607685.1 K189A clade bacterium
CAATAAAGGAATGCCTGGCCCTGGCAACGAACGCCGCCGCGGTGTGTGTTACGCGTGCCGGTGCCGCGACGTCAATCCCGAGTCTGGATGAGTTATAGCGTCTGCGCGCGAAACCAAGGAGATATCAACCGGGACCCTGATTCGAGGGATAAGGCGTTCATGCAGAATGGATTCGACCCGCACAACCCGGGCCGAAGGATGAGGGAATTACCCTAAAGTGGCATGGAGGCGCTGCCGCGCTTGCTCCCCATTAGAATCCGACACCCAGTTGCTGGGTTTCTTCCCCTCACCTGGCTCCTGGGCACTTCCCAAAAATGACAGGTCGAACGGAATTAAACTCTGACACACTTCACCATTGTCTCCCAGGACTGCATCAGACATCGGTACAAATACCTTCATGATTTCCCTCTTCATACTCTACTGAGTGTTCTACCCTCCAGAATGTGAAGGGATTACTATTAAGCGAAGAGTATTTGAACGCATAATCAGCAAACAGAGCTTGAAGGAAAGTGAAAGTTCCACGGAACTAATGTGGAGAACCGATGAAATCACTACATATTTTACGAAAATCAGTAAGCTGAATGGGATTATTCGAATATCCTGCTGTCTGACAGTTACCGCAACACCACAACCCAGGAGTATTTATGGCAAAAAGTATTGCCATTGTTGAAGATGACCCGGATCAAAGGGGCAATTACGTCGATGCCATCACAAAAAAAGGCTATGACGTGGTGGCCTATAGCAGCCGGCAGGAAGCTCTCGCCGGGTTTGACCGGGAGTTACCCGATCTCGCGATTCTGGACATCATACTCGGCGATGAGGTGGACGCCGGATTTGAAATTTGTCGTGATCTATTGGTTCGATCACCTTCAATGCCCGTGATTTTTTTGACAGAACGAATAACCGAAATCGACAAGATTTCAGGACTTCGTCTGGGTGCCTGGGATTACCTACCCAAGCCCATATCCCTTACCTACCTGGCAGAGCGTATAAGTTCTTTGCTTCGGATCAATACCGCCCGGGTCGAATCAAACGGCAATGCCAATACAGCAAAACTTGTAGGAGACATGTCGATTGATCAGGAGGCCTTATTGGTCAGCTGGAAGGGCCAGCCCATTAATCTATCCGGCACAGAGTTTCGGATGCTTGCGAAACTCGTACGCGTACCCGGTCACGCCGTTTCTTACGACACCCTGATGAACGCCACCATGCAATCGTTAGTCACCAACAACACCATCAACACTCACATGAGAAACATCCGTAAAAAGTTCGAAAGCATCGACCCGGAGTTCGATTGTATTAAGAGCGAATATGGCTATGGGTATCGTTGGTCAGCGAAATAGAACCGGTCAGTAATCTTGGCAATTTCCCCCATAAGAGGACCCAGGCTTGGCACCAAGCTCCTGATACTCATGAGCTTCGCTCTGGTGGTTATCCCCTGGTTCAGCTATCTATATCTTTCCGAAATGGAAGACTTCCTTGTTGATAGCCAGGCCAATGCACAGCTATTGACCGCGGAAGGAATTTCTACTCTGTTGAACGGCAGGTCTGACCTGTTTTATGAACTCCCCCTGTCACCGGAAGGTTATGAGCAACTTTATGCACACCCTCTAAAAAGCCCGATACGGATTGATGGGCGAGATAACGACTGGGAAGAGGTCCTCGAGTACAACATAAGCTTCGGCAACGTCGATGGCGTCGATGAATCAGATCCTTCACTGAACCAGTTCCATCTGGCACTCGGTGAACACAAAGACCAGATCTACGCACTGGTTACGGTAAAGGACGATGCTCTGGTTTTTCGGGACAGAAATATTTTAAGGCTCGACCTTTCCGATCACCTCAGGATTACATTTACCGGACAGGACGAGACCATCAAAAAGGTCGTCCTCACCATGACAGAACCCGGCGTCACGACGGCTTACCTGATCGATAACGACTGGCGATATGCCATACAGGGTGAGCCAGAAAACAGAATACCGGGATTCATGTCCGAGGTAGAAGGTGGCTATGCGATAGAGTTTCGTATACCACTCGAGCTCCTCGGCTCCACCCGGCAATTTGGTCTCGCCGTTGTGGATGTCGATAACTCGGAAACCCGTGCGATCGAATCGATCACCGGCACGCTTCCTTCTGCTGGTAGCGAAGCCTACGGACTGGTTCTCCTCAAGTCTCCCGAGGTACTCCGAATTATCGAAGGCCTGGGCTATTCAGGCGCAAATATCCAGGTCATTGACGCACAGCGAAGGGTTCGTGCAGAGGTGGGAAGCTACGAAGCCAGCCCAACCCAGAAGCTTGATGTTGATGAAGACTGGACTGACGCCTGGTTTTCCATGGTTGGCCTGCTAATGGATCCGCTCTACAACCTGATAGAAACAAACCTCAGGGCGTCACCCCTGCCCGATGATGAGGTTATAAAAGACTCTCTCGCCGGCACACCTACTTACCAGAGAAGGTACTCCGATGAAGATGGCGAAGTGATCATTGCCGCGCACCCCATCATTGCCCAGGACGAAATCATTGGCACCGTACTCCTGAAACAAAACACAGAACGGATCCTTGAGCTTCGCCGGGACGCATTACAGCGTATTGTCAGTTTTTCAGTTATTTCATTATTGATTTTCGTTGGGCTGATTCTTGTTTTCTCTCTCCGGCTTGCCAGCCGAATCCGAAAGCTTGAAAGCGAGGCAACCAGTGCGATTGATGTTTACGGTCGACTGAAGACGAATCAGCTGACCGCGGAAACGCGATCCGGTGATGAAATTGGTGATCTTGCACGGAGCATTTCAGGGATGCTCTCAAGATTACACCAGCACAATCAGTTTCTAGAGAATATGCCTCGCACACTTCGTCATGAAATTAACAATCCCTTAAACACACTGTCTACTTCGCTACAGAATCTTGAGGTAGAGGAATCGGAAGAAGCGAGACAGAAATACCTCGATGCGGCGAAACGAGGCGTGACACGCATTGGGATGATTGTTCAAAACCTGGCCGATGCGGCAAGCCTGGAAGATGCCCTTGCGGCCGAAGAGCTTGAGGTTATTAACCTTTTCGAACTGGTCCAGAATTATCTCGCCAATTGCAGAATCACACGCCCCGACCGGATATTTAAATACCAGGGCATCACCGAGGGGATCGCCACAGAGGTATCGGACTATCGCATAGAGCAACTCCTGGACAAGTTGATTGATAACGCCATCGACTTTTCCGACCCGGGCTCAACCATCACGGTTGGCATTAATGCTGACGCAAGGAATCTGACGCTCTTCGTTACCAATCAGGGACCTGCCATCGCTGAAGACATGGTCGATAATGTCTTTGACTCCATGGTCTCAATCAGGGAATCAAACCCTGATAACCGGCTTCATTTCGGTATGGGGCTCTATGTTGTTCGAATCATCGCAGAACATCATGGCGGATCGGTGAAAGCGGCTAATCTGTTCGACGGCAAGGGCGTTAGCATCAAAGTGATGCTTCCAATCTATCGTGATTCAGACCAGCACCAGAATTCAGGCGCTACCGGCTGATCACTTTCCAGCCCTCGGATAAAATGGTGTTGGCAAGAGACCTTGAACCAAAAGCCTGTAAGAAATATCCCCAAAAAAAAGCCCTAACACCTATCGGGGGGAGGGGAGTGTTAGAGCTTTGCACGGGCCCTTCGACTTTTGGGCGATTCGTGTCACTTCATGCTACCAATCAAGCATGGAGAGATTATGGAACCTCATTGAGAACCGATGAGTGAATGCACGAATAATAGGGTTAATCTGACTCAAAGGGTGGTTCAAAGGACTGGTTTAAAATCGATAGCCTGGTTAATAGCCTAGTTAATTATCCGGTGTTCTTCCTCAGGAAGCAGTTCATTACCCGGTTGTTTGCCTTCCCAATCCAGCCCCCACTTACCCGCTTCTCCCGCCGATTTCAGCAATTTCGTGACATTAAAGTTCAACGACGAATCAAGCACTATTGTCACACCCTGGCCCGATTTGGGCGCTATAGTGAGCGCCAACTTACCGGAAGAGACCTTATAGGAAAGCTTGTGAGCCAATACAGGGGTTTCTCCCAGGGGAAAGGTCTCACTGGGCTTGAAGTCATCTTTGAAGTTTCCCCCGGTATTCGCGGCCTCCTGCTTAAACTCCTCAACTGCCTTGCGGGCCATCGGAGATACCTGGTTTGAGACATCGGGGTCAGTGGCTCGATGCGCACCCAGGGCCTGAATCACTAACTGACTGTAGCGCCTGGTCAGCCAGAACCGGAACTCCTCAGTAGAGGTCGTATTCAGGCGCAACAGCACCCTGTCCTCTTCCGGGCTGTAGCTCACCTGTAGCTGGCTGATCGCAGTCATCAGTAGAGTATAAACAATCATTGATCGGGAACGACAATCGATAATCGATAATCCCGCCGGCTTATATCGAAAATAGTTGATATATGCTTGAAACAACCCAAAGCGTGCCCTACTATATCGACGTTTTTTGATATACCACTTTTTTGATAGCTCAAATCATGTCATCCACCACCTCCATCGAACAGCTTAGCCACTACTGCAAGGCGACCGCAGATTCGCAGCGTCTTCAAACCCTGAGAGTGCTCTCCAAGGAGTCCTTCGGCGTTCTTGAGCTCTGCCAGGTTCTGGAGGTTGGTCAGTCCGCCCTGAGCCATCACCTTAAGATCCTTGCCAAGGCAAACCTGGTTGAAACCCGGCGTGAGGGCACATCGATATTTTATCGCCGGGCACTGATTCACGCCGATGACCCGTTGAAACAACTCCGGCAGTCACTGTTTGAATCCATTGATGAAACCGAACTGCCCGCCGACCAGGCTTCCAGCATCAGGCAGGTCTACGACTGCAGGCATCAACAGGCAAAATCCTTTTTTGAGAAAAACGCACATCGCTTTCAGGGAAACCAGGATCTCATAGCTGAGTACACCCATTACTCACAGTGTATCGATGACGTACTTGATAACGAGTCAATCGGATCCAGCGCCACCGCAATTGAAATCGGCCCAGGTGACAGTGACCTGATACTTAATCTCACGGATCGGTTTCACGACATCATCGCAATCGACAACACTGCGGAAATGCTCGAAAAGACACGACGAAAAGTCAAAACGGCAGGAAAGCACAACGTGGAATTCCTGGTAGGCGAACTTCACGACCATCATGGCGGCTGCGAGCTGCTTGTGCTGAATATGGTGCTACACCATCTTGCCTCACCTACACATTTTTTCTTCGAAGCAAAACAACACCTGCGGCCGGGTGGGTGCCTTCTTATCGCCGACCTCTGCGCCCATGATCAGGATTGGACCAAAGACACCTGTGGTGACCTGTGGCTCGGGTTCGATGCAGACGAGCTGGATGGATGGGCAACAACGGCGGGATTCGAACAAGGACAAAGCCTGTACCTGGGTCTGAAAAACGGCTTCCAGGTCCAGGTCAGAACTTATCACTAATTTTAACCCATTTTTTAAAAGACACTTTTAGTAACCAAAGGAAAATTTGATGACAGACTACAAGGTAGCCGATATAGAACTCGCTGATTTTGGGCGTGCCGAGATTGAACTTGCAGAGGCTGAGATGCCAGCATTGATGGCGCTCCGAAAGAAGTACAAGAAGGGACAACCACTTGCAGGTGCGAACATCCTCGGCTGTATTCACATGACCATCCAGACCGCAGTCCTTATCGAGACATTGACAGAACTGGGCGCCGATGTACGCTGGTCATCCTGTAATATTTTCTCTACCCAGGATCACGCCGCCGCTGCAATTGCGGCCTCAGGTGTTCCGGTATTCGCCTGGAAAGGCGAAACAGAAGAAGAATTCCTCTGGTGCATCGAACAAACCATTCTTAAGGACGGCAAGCCCTGGAATGTAAACATGATTCTTGACGATGGCGGCGATCTGACGGAAATGGTCCACGACAAGTACCCCGAGCTGCTGAACAATATCCACGGTATTACCGAGGAAACAACTACCGGTGTTCATCGTCTGGTAGAAATGATGCAGGCGGGTGAACTCAAGGTTCCAGCCATCAACGTCAACGACTCAGTTACAAAATCCAAGAACGACAACAAGTATGGCTGTCGTCATAGTCTCAACGACGCCATCAAACGCGCAACAGACATGCTGATGGCAGGTAAACGAGCGCTGGTTATCGGTTACGGCGATGTCGGCAAAGGTTCTGCCCAGAGCCTCAGGCAGGAAGGCATGATTGTTCGTGTCGTTGAGATTGATCCCATCTGCGCCATGCAGGCCTGTATGGACGGTTATGAACTGGTATCACCTTACAAAAACGGACTTAATACCGGCAAACTTATCGATATTGATGCCGACCTACTCAGCAAAACCGACCTCATTGTTACCTGTACCGGAAACGTAAACGTCTGCGATGCCAACATGCTGACCAAGGTTTCCTCTAACGCTATTGTTTGTAACATCGGCCATTTTGATACCGAAATTGATACTAAATTCATGCGGGAAAACTGGAGGTGGCAGGAAGTGAAGCCCCAGGTCGACAAGATCTACCGAAGCGAAGATCCCAAGGATTACATCATCCTGCTTTCTGAAGGGCGACTGGTAAACCTTGGTAACGCGACGGGTCATCCCAGCCGGATCATGGACGGATCTTTTGCTAACCAGGTTCTGGCGCAGATGTATCTGTATGAGCGAGCCTGGGCAGATCACGATCTTCAGCAGCGACAGGAAGTTACTGTGGAAGTACTGCCAAAAGCACTGGATGAAGAAGTGGCAGGCTACATGGTTGAAGGCTTCGGGGGTGTCATGACTCAGCTTACCAAGGGCCAGGCAGAGTACATCAATGTACCTCAAGACGGACCTTTTAAGCCCGAGGCTTATAAGTACTAGCCCTGGATTCCATTAATGAAAGAAGAACTGAAAGACTTGCTTGATCTGCTCGATATCGAGCAGATAGAAGTGAATATGTTCCGGGGCGTTAGCCCCGCAGAAGGATGGCAGCGCGTCTACGGCGGGCAGGTGATTGGGCAAGCCCTGGTTGCCGCCTCCCGCACCGTAGAAGACGTGACCAGAGTCGCGCACTCACTGCATGGCTATTTCCTCAGACCAGGAGATACCACGATTCCGATACTCTATTCCGTAGACCGGATTCGTGATGGCAGAAGCTTCAATACCCGGC
The DNA here is from genome assembly GCA_018607685.1 of K189A clade bacterium. GTDB lineage: Bacteria > Pseudomonadota > Gammaproteobacteria > Pseudomonadales > Azotimanducaceae > UBA9659. The sequence goes on from JABBBA010000424.1 coordinate 8,447, forward strand.
GAGTCGTTGCGGTACAAAGAGGCCAGGCCATCTTCAGCATGTCGGTTTCCTTTCAGGTCATGGAAGAAGGATTGCACCATCAGATCGATATGCCCGAGGGCATAAAGCCACCCGAGGAATGCGCAACGGAAGCCGAACTCCGTGAAGCCTATATCGACAAAATCCCGGAGGAGTTCAAAAGCAATTTCGAACGTCCAAGGCCAATTGAAATGCGATTCAATGAACCGATCAACGACTTTGACCCTGAGCCCACGACCCCATACCAGCATGTCTGGATCAAGGCCGCCGACACCATGCCGGATGATATTCGGCTCAATCAGTGTTTGCTGGCCTATGCTTCCGATATGACCCTGCTTGATACATGCTATCGGCCACACGGCATTGGCTGGTCCAATGAGAACTTCCAGGTAGCAAGCCTGGACCACTCCATGTGGTTTCATCGCCCCTTCAAGACAGATGAGTGGCTACTCTACTCCCAGGATAGCCCCTACTCCGGCGGCGCCAGGGGTTTCAACCGTGGTAGCTTTTACACACAGGAGGGTCAATTAATCGCCTCTGCGACACAGGAAGGCCTGATCCGGTTGCACAGCTAACGCACGGGTTTGTAGGATGGTCCTGTCAGGGATAAATGAATGATAGGTTAAGAATGCTAGGCCAAGAATGCTAGATCAAGAATTTGTTCCCTACATGGAAAGGACGCGGTTGTTCTATCGTGCCCAGGGGTTCGACAAGGATTATGTCTGGGCCCACTTTGAGGCCACGCCTTTTTCAGCGCTATGCAAACCCCTTGAAGACTGCGTTGTCACAGTAGTGACAACCGCGGTCGCCCATCCCGAGATACCCAAGCCGATCAGAAAAGCAGAAAGTATTCCTTTCTCTGAATCCCCGGCAAAGTTTGATACGTCTGAGCTTTCCTGGGATAAGGAAACGACACATACCGACGACCGGCAAAGTTACTTCCCGCTGGAAGTTCTTAACAAGCTCGCGGGCGACGGGATGATAAAAAGTGTTTCAAAAAGGTTTCACTTCGTACCCACCCAGTACAGCCAAAAAGCGACCAGCATTGAGGATGCCCCTTTAATTGCAACGGCCTGCAGGGAAGACGAAGTCGACATCGCATTGTTAGTGCCGTTATGACCCGTCTGCCATCAGAGCGTCAGTCTGACAGCTCGACACCTCGAAGAGAGCGGCATAGCAACGGTCATTATCGGTAGCGCGATGGATATCGTGACCCATTGCAACGTGCCCAGATATCTTCACAACGACCTCCCCCTGGGTAACCCCCTCGGATCTCCCGGCGACCGGGAAACGCAATTAAAGTCAGTGCTAAGCGCATTGCGATTAGCCATCAGCGCCAAACAGAAGGTCGTAGAAGTTTCTGACGCCCGCTGGGCGGGCGACCCGCAGTGGAAACAAAGCTACAACAAGGTAGACGAAACCAACCGGAAAGAACTTAGCCAACTCGGTGAAGAAAACCGCAGGAAAAGGGCACAAAACAAGGCGCTTGGGCTATCTCGATAGCCCCCGACGTTACTCTATAAGTCGTTGTTATACAGTTAGATTAGGGACAGCCCCCGGACCCATTTCCTGTGGTCACCGCTGTACAATGAGCAGGTTGCTTTCCGCTGTTAGCAACCGATAATACCGATCTCAATTTCTCTTCACGATCCGGTACTGGATCGACTAAGGACACTCCGTGGCGATAAAAAACGACGATAAACTCAAAGATATCGAAGCAATTCGAGGGCACTTTGAATCCCTTGGCTATATTTGCTCAGTTGAAATCGCGACTGCAGTATTTCTTGCCTACCATCTCGAGAAGCCTGTCCTGATTGAAGGGCCACCCGGTGTCGGCAAAACCGAGTTGGCGAAAACCACCGGCGAAATGCTCGACCTCCCGTGTATCCGCCTTCAGTGCTACGAAGGTCTGGACGAGTCCAAGGCAATCTACGAATGGAAATACGGTAAGCAGCTCCTTTACACCCAGGTTCTCAAAGAAACCCTTGGCGAGATCCTCGATGGTGCGACGGGTCTGGCTGAATCGGTAGACAAACTTCACAGCTTCGGCGACATCTTTTTCTCCGAGGAGTTTCTGGAACCACGTCCCTTACTGAAGGCCCTAAAGGCAGAAGAAAGCTGTGTGCTGCTGATTGATGAGGTCGACAAGTCTGATCATGAGTTCGAATCACTGCTGCTCGAAATGCTATCCGACTATCAGCTGTCCATCCCTGAGATTGGTACGGTAAAAGCTATTCCAGGCAAAAAACCTCTTGTCTTCCTTACCAGTAACAACACGCGAGAGATCAGTGACGCGTTGAAGCGACGCTGTCTGCACTTATATATTCCTTTCCCCGACGCTGACCTTGAACGCAGGATCGTGAGAGCCCGCGTTCCAGAGATTCCGCCAAAACTCAATCAACAACTGGTGGCGTTTATACAGGAACTCAGGGAGATGGACCTCAAGAAGGTCCCCGCTATTTCAGAAACAATTGATTGGGCTCGCACCCTGATACTGCTTCATACTGAATCGCTGGACCCCGATCTTGTCAGACAGACACTTAATGTCATTCTGAAATTCCAGGAAGACGTAGAGACAGTCCAGTCAGAACTACAGGGCGTTACCAACAGAGCCCTCAAGGCATCCTAGAAAAATGACAGAGATGCACGACACACTGGTTGAGTTTGTCAAAGTCCTTAGGACTGCAGATGTGAAAGTTTCACCTGCAGAAACTCTGGATGCTATGGAAACTCTGGACATTGTCGGCATAGAGAACCGATCACTGCTCAAGAATTCACTGTCGATGGTTCTTTCGAAGACCCCGGAAGAAAAAGAAGCTTTCAACACCAGCTTCGATCGATTCTTCGCCTACAACAAGTTTTCCTCGGAAAACGAAGCAGGCGAACCAGGCGAAGATACCAACCAGGATGACGGGGACTTCGATCCCGGGTCCGACGGCTCAGACCAGCAAAGCGGTCAGGGAAGTGGACAAGGTGGCGGCCAGGGTGGCGGAGCAGAAACTTCCGAGGAGCTCGACTTCGATCTCCTTGAAGCCCAATCAGAACTGGGCAAACTCCTGCTTTCCGGCGATCGCATGAAGGTCATGGTCAAGATGGCTGAAGCTGGGCGGCAGGTCGAGGTAAATCAGATTGTCGTCTTTACCCAAAAGGGTCTCTATACCCGGAAGATCATGGAGGCCATGGGCTTAAAGGGCTTACAGGATGAAGTTGGCGAACTCCAGGAAGAAGGCGGTCGTCCACAGATGCATCTTGCCGGCCAGTTGAAGGCTGCACGGGACTATCTTCGAGAACAGGTAAGAGATCACGTGGAGAAACAGTTTCTCCTGCATGCGGACGAGTCAGGCAAAGAACTAAGGGAAGAACTGCTAAAGAAAGTTAAGCTCTCCAATCTGGAGAAACGTAACTTCAAGGATGTTCAGGAAATCGTCTTCAAGATGGCGAAGAAGCTGATTTCGATTCATTCCAAGCGCCGAAAGACCTTTAAACGCGGCCAACTGGATGTCAGGAAAACACTTCGAAGCAACATGCAGTACGACGGTATGCTGTTCGACCTGAAGTGGAAGTCCCAGAAAGTAGATAGACCCAAGGTCATGTGTATCTGCGATGTCAGTGGTTCCGTCAGTAACTATTCCCGATTCCTTCTGATGTTTCTATACAGCCTTTCGGAGATTCTGCCCAAGGTTCGCTCCTTTGCTTTTTCGTCGGACCTGGGTGAAGTTACACGGCTGTTCGGACAGAGCAAGCTCGAAGATGCCATGGCAAAAACCATGCGTGACTACGGAAACGGATCGACTGATTATGGCCAGATGCTGGCGGATTTCAGGAGCCACATACTCAAGGACGTTGATTCCAAAACGACCGTTATTATTCTGGGAGACGCGCGCAATAACTACGGCGACCCCAAATCGGAGATTCTAAGAGAGGTCTATGACAAGGCCCAGAGAGTCATCTGGTTGAATCCTGAACCAAAATCCAGCTGGACGGTTGGCGATGCGGAAATGAAGAAATACGCACCCTGCTGCCACCAGACCGAAGTCTGTAACTCCCTTATGCATCTGGAACGTGTTGTTGCCAACCTGCTAAGGGTAGCTGTTTAGAGCAGCCTTCAGTGCTACTTGCACTAAACTCCTGAGACCTGTCAGCGTCTAAAGGGGCACCAGCGCCAGGTAGAGTTCTTTGGAAAGTCCTCAACCTTACCCACGATAATCAAACCGTCATCGCGAGCATGAGATCTCTCTGTTCCGTGGCTACGCCACTCCAATCGAGATGACGTGGTGGAGGCG
>JABBBA010000424.1:12757-29356 GCA_018607685.1 K189A clade bacterium
GGAGAGATCCCAGTGGTTATCGCGAGCATGAGATCTCTCTGTGGAGGCGCTCGCGCCGCAGGTCGAGATGACGGTGGTGGATGGTAAGCGCCTTCAGCGTTACCTGGCAGGATATCGTAGGACCCGTCAAAGGTTAGAGCGGTACCGCTCCAAGTAGACGTTCATAAAAAAACCATGAATACTTGCTCACCTCTAGTCCTCACGAATTCCAAATATGAAAAATATCATTCTCCTACTAGTACTTGCCGGCTCCCACACTGCGATTGCAGCTGATTCGACCATCCTGAGAGAGATCATGGGTAAGTCAGTCTATGAGGAGTCCGGACTGTCCGAGCTTTCTACAGAGCAACTGAAGACTCTTGAAGACTGGATTCTGGACAACGCTGTCGAAAAACGCGTCACAAAGAAATCCAGGAAAGCTACTAACGTTACTGAGCCCTCAGTTAAAACAACACCACCCACCGGGGAAACCAACGTCAGCGAAACTACCAGCGTGACCGAGTCTTCAATTAGAGCATCAACATCAACCAAAGAAGCCAAACCGAAACGCAGCTTTTTCGGGTTCGGCAAGAAAAAGAATAAGGAGAAGCCCCTCGACGAAGAACCCAGGTATGCGGAGATTTCGGACGATACGCAGAAAACTGAGGAAGAAGAACCCGTCACCCAAAAGTATGTTCGTATCGATACTCTGGATGAAGAAAACCAAACGATCAAACCTGACCTTATCCGTTCAAGAATCGATGGTACTTTCAAAGGATGGAGAGATAACAAGACACGATTCAGACTTGAGAACGGTGAGATATGGGAACAGCGTCAGTCCAGCACCTACATCACTAACCTGGAGTCTCCGGAAGTAATCATCAAGAAGCGAAGGTTCGGCTACACCATGGAGGTTCCAGCAATAGGACGCAGTGTGCATGTGAAACGAATCAGATAATCCCTAACTGAAAGCACGGACCAAAAAAAACCCCGGACAAGCCGGGGTTTTTCTCAATACAAAGATGTACTACATACGCATCTTGATACCAGCTCTCAAGAACCGACCAACATCATCGTACTGGATGTTGTAGCCGCGTGCTAATGCCGACTTTTCAGGTTCTTCATCAAACAGATTGTTGATGTTGAGATTCACTGTGATTTTCTCATTGAACTCATAAACAATGCCCACGTTGTGCAGGAATACTGAATCCAATTTGTCATCAGGATACTTTGTCGGAGAGATATCATTCTCAATGTTAACTTCGCCTTTATAACTGGTCTGCCAAAGTACTGTCAGATTGTTCCAGAAATAGGTGAGGTTCAACTGAACCTGCTCTTCCGCCATAAAAGGCAGGTTGAGCTCGTCAACAACCGCACCCTGTACCAGGGTTTCACTCTCACTTGGGAAAAACATATTACCCTGGACGGCTAGTGTGCCGGGGTTGTCCAGCTTGTTCAGCAGTGGCCAACCCGCGAGGTCAGAAATCCAGTCAAATTCAACCGTAACACCCTGCATAGTTCGAGTACCGGCATTAACAAAGCCAGAGGTATACGCATTTACCGGAGGCAACTGAAAATTAGCCTGACGATTAAACTGTGTACAGAACTCGTTAGGAAAGGAACTGGAGTCGTAACAGCTTTCCATGATCTGGGTGAGAGTGAAGTTTTCGATCGAATCTTCCACTTCGATATCGACATAGTCGATTGCTACGCTCAGGCCCTCGACCCAACGCGGACGAAGAACAACACCATAGGTGTAAGCATCTGCAACCTCATTCTCAAGGTCAATGTTACCACCCGTTCGGCCGTTGACACTGGCATTACGAACCTGTGAATTGAACGTCTCGACGTCAATGCCCTCTGCAATACAGTTGGCTCGACGAGTAGCAGGTGCCGGGCCATCATTTACCAGCGCCTGATCACATGGATCAGAGGCAAAAGAAAACGAACCTGACAGAGGCAGGAACAGCTCGGTAATCGCTGGTGCACGTACTGAACGAGTGACATTACCCCGGAACTCAATATCTGGTACTGGAGAGTAACGACCGCCGTAGGTATAGATATCGTCCTTGCCTGCCAGTGAATTATCCACCTGCCTAAACGCACCTTCTACAGAGGCCGAATACACAAGCGGGATATCCATATCGGGAGAAACAACCGGGACATAAACTTCCATATACCATTCATCGGTGTCGTAGCTACCGTTAGTTGTGTCAACCGGAACGCTTCGTCCAAGACCCAGTGAGGTTACACCGTCAGTCCCAAAAAAACCGTCTTCTTCGCGATGCTCAAAACCAACAGCTACTGCGAACTCGCCGGCGGGTAGATCAAACAACCCCATATTGGCATTCAGACTGAATACCTGCTGCTCTATGACTGACGAAGCAGTTGCACGGGCGGTGATATAGTCCTTCGCTGCCTGGCTGGATCGACCTTCACCGAACAGGTCAAGCGGCACGCAACTATCAAAAACGTTTTGGCTGAGCGTTGTCCCTAGAGGTGCGGCAGGATCATTAGGCCGACTGGTTGGGTCAGCAACCACACGGCATTGCGGACCATTGCCAAGGTCAACGACATCGAGCGCATAAAAGAATCGATCGTTGATCGTTACATTCTGCGTGATAGTCGCCTTTGACTCACCCTTAGTCCACGCCACGTCCCATGCAAGTTCGCGATCTGCAAACTCAAAGGAACCCTTTGCGCCTGCAACAACGCGCCACAGCTCACCATTGTTCGTTGTTTTGCCGTCACCAAGATCAACAGACGCACGGTGCATATCGAAGCTGGTGAGACCAATCCCTGCTAGTTGATCACGTGCAGTCTGAGTCAACAGTGGATGGTCAATATCAAAATTCAATGCGTAGCTTTCTTCACCAAAGAAACCCGACTGGTAATCAGGCTGGTTAACCAGTTCCTGTGTTTCTGTATCGGCGTAGTAGAACTCACCATACAGCTCAATGTTGTCAGTCAGCTCATAGTTCAGAAATGCTGTAGCAATCTTACGATTTGTCGGTGTACGTAGTGTGGTCAAAGCCGGGAAGTAAATACCATCCCCGCCATTTTTTGACCAAACCGCATTGCCGGTAGGCTCGCCAACACCATAGGGTCCTAATGAACCGTCCGGCTGAAAAGCAAGATAACCACCATCAGGGGTGACGGAGCCCAGCCCGAAGTTAGGCAGCATGGGGGTGCCAACAGGCGTGATAACGCCACCATTGGCAACAATGTTTGCCGTTCCCCCTTGAATCAGCTCAAGGTCATAGCCCGTATCCGTAAGCGGCTCACGCCACTGCCAACTTTTAGCAATGTGATCACGGTCAGATCTGATAGCACCTTCTTTGTCGTTGATTTCAAGACCAACAACTACGTTACCGCGGCCATTGTCAAAGCTGCCGCCGAACAACATCTCGAAGGTCGTTTCTTCAAGATCGCCTTCGTCAGCAGTTTCGCCATAGCTGGTACTAATTTCAAAACCTTCGAAGTCATCCTTCAGGATGACGTTTACAGTTCCGGCAATCGCATCCGCACCATAGATAGGTGCACCACCCACCGAAATAGTTTCAATGCGTTCAACCATGGAACCCGGAATAACGTTCAGGTCAACCTGCTGCCCCGGTGCCTGGTTTGTGAACAGGCTGGGCGTGCTGGATGAGACGAAACGCTTGCCGTTAACCAGGGTCAGCGTTCTCTGTGAACCCATACCAAAAAAGTTAACGTAGTTCTGACCAGCGCTATAAGTTCCCTGATCTTCGTCATTTCCCGCGGGACCAACACCGGAACTACTGCCCGGTGAACCAAAACTTGTTACTTCGTTAAGTGCGTCCGCGATGTTTGTGTAGCCACGCCGATCCATGAAGTCTGCATTGATGACGTTTGCAGGAAGCATAGTATCGAAACCGGTTCTCGGGATACGAGATCCGGTGACAACAACTTCTTCAATTAGTTCTTCGTCATCTGCTGCATAGACAGGAGCGGTAAAAGAACCGGCACTCAATGTTGCTAAAGCAACACAAAGTCCCAGTTTTCGTCTAGAAAAAATAGACATCGATTTTTCCCCCAATGTAAATTAAAAGTCCGTTTATCGCAGAATATAGTCAACTCAGCGCATAAACGGTTTGAGACAATATTTCTCTGCGCGCAATGATGGAGGACACTGACTAAAAGTTGAAGAGATATTTACAATAAAAGTGAGGTTTTCTGGAGATTTAGGGCATTAAATTCAACCTTTCTCATGTTTTATTCGCTTGACATGAATAGTATTAATAAATGCTAAAACTGTATCGGAGTACAAAAACCTAATTTGCTTTGTTACCAACCTGCGATAACTGGCTGAAATTGCTGATTTGCTTCTTGCTCTATCGTAGACTGGACCACCCGGGAGCTCAGGTCTTGCACCAATTTTGACCCAACCTGATTGATTCCTGCTTGGAATGCTAAGCATTACCAAAACCACAACATCCCGAGAGGGAATGGTGGAAGGTGATTCAAAGAACATACTGTTACAACCCCGGCCGCGGCCGGAAAATTATCGACTGGCCGTCAGACGCCGGCCCCCTGCCCCAGAGGGAATTCACCAGGATGGAGCTTAAGTGAGACACATCACTGTATTTTTGACCTGTCTTTTATGCCAGTTCGCCCATGCAGAAGTCGAGGCAACCTCCGTCGACTTCCATTCACAAACACTGACGATAGCACTTACCCAGGAGCCTCCTCAGCTCAATAGTGCCAAGGCTACCGACCAGGTCAGTGGCCTGGTCCTTGGGCACCTTATGCAGGGGCTCGTCCGCTACGATCGACGCGGCAATGTCATACCCGGGGTTGCAGAACGGTGGGAGATGACCGAGACGACCGCCACCTTCTGGTTACGCAAAGACGCAAAGTGGAGCGATGGGAAACCCGTTACCGCTCATGACTTTGTGTTTGCCTGGCAACGAGTGGCGGATCCAAAGACTGCTTCTCAATACGCATTCATCCTTTCGCCGATTAAGAATGCGGCCGAGATCAATGAAGGGAAACTTCCGGTTACTGAATTAGGCGTGCTTGCACTCGACGACAGGACCTTACAGGTCACTCTCGCGCGACCAACTGCCTACTTTGTAAAACTAACCGTATTCAACACTTTCTATCCCATCAGGCAAGATTTCTTTGAATCACGCGGCGACCAATACGCCGCGGATGCCAAAGACCTGCTGTACAACGGCCCATTCAAAATGACCGAGTGGACCCACAGCGCTTCGTTGAAAATGATAAAGAACGAACACTACTGGGACCGGGAAAACATCTCCCTAAACGCGATTAACGTTGACTATATCACCGCCGATACACGTGCCCGCCTCAATCTTTACACCGATGGAAAGATTGCTTTTACCCGGCTGGACGGAGAGACCTACAAAGATGCACTCAGCCAACGGTTCAGGATCAGGCGATTCACCACCGGCTCTACTTTCTATCTTGAATACAATCACAGGCCAGGCAAACCTACCGCGAACCTGAACCTCAGGAAGGCTATACAATATATCTTCGACCCTGACGAGATGGTCAACCGGGTCCTCGCAACACCTGGCAACCTGAGAGGCGAGAGTCTGTTTCCAGTCTGGCTCAATGGTGTTAACGATAAGTTTCGCCGAGAGTATCCGGCGCCGCAGGCGGGCTACAATGTAAAGGAGGCCAAGCGATACCTTGAATTAGCTGTCAATGAGATAGGCCCAATCCCTCCCCTCGTTTTACTCGTCAGCGATAGCCCCACGGCAACCAAGCAAGGCGAATACATGCAGGGAGTGCTACTTAACAAGCTGGGAATCGAGCTGAAGATTGACGTTCAAACGTTCAAACAAAGGCTCGCAAAAATGACCTCCGGGGAATTTGATATCGTTGGCGCTGGTTGGGGTCCGGATTTCGATGACATTCTAACCTTCGGCGACCTATTGGCTTCCTGGAACATGAACAATCGTGGACGCTACAACAACCCTGAATATGACCGACTGGTCCGCCTTACCATGAATAGCACCGATCCAAAGACCCGAATGGACGCAATGGGCAAGGCACAACAGATCCTGTTCGATGATGCGGTCGTTCTCCCCCAGTACGAGCAGGGTGTCATTTACCTGCTACATCCCAAGATCAAGGGCGTCGCGAGGCGCGTGATCGGGCCGGACCCAGACTTCACCTATGCGAAGATTGTGCCTTAACCGTGCTTGCCTACACACTTAAAAGGCTGATTGCCGGTGTTATCACGGTGTGGTTCATCGCAACCGCTACCTTCATCGCCATGCACCAGGTCCCTGGTGACCCGTTGATGAATGACAAGGCCGTGTCCGCTGAGATTCGCGCCAACCTCGAAGCCAAGTACGGACTCGACAAGCCGGTAACAGAACAATACTTCATCTTTCTGGGTAACATGCTGACCGGAGATTTTGGCATTTCGTTCACCCAGCAGAATCGTAAAGTTAACGATATTATTCGCGACCACTTTCCGGTTTCCGCCACCCTTGGCCTGCTGGCTATTTTCTTCGCCGCGACCGGCGGCGTTTTATGGGGCGCGTTGACGGCGGTCTATCGTAACCGCCTTCCCGATATCATCATTATGTTTCTTGTCATACTGGGCATCTCAGTTCCTTCATTTGTTTTCGCAGCACTCGGCCAGTTGTTCCTGGTGAATCTCAACAGCCTGGCGGGGCAGTCCATTATTCCTGTCGCCGGCTGGGGTACTTTCTCCCACATGTTGATGCCTTCCATGGTGCTGGGCCTGGGCACGATGGCACTACTGACCAGGCTGATGCGCTCCTCCATGCTGGAGATCGTCAACGAAGACTATATAAAAACAGCCCGGGCCAAGGGGCTGTCTCCAACCAGAATCTTTTTCAGGCATCAGTTACGTAATGCCATTCTTCCGGTCATCACCGTACTGGGACCACAGATAGCTGCAATCACTACGGGCGGCTTCGTTGTTGAATTGGTCTTCGCGATTCCTGGCCTGGGACGGTATTTTGTGCAGGCCGTTCAACAACTTGATTACACGGTCATCATGGGGACTACTGTGTTTTATGGCGCTTTCCTTGTACTGATGGTGATCATCGTTGACATCCTTTATGGGTTTATCGACCCAAGGGTTCGACTGTCATGAGTTTGTTTGAACCGACATCGGCTGACTTTGAACCCCTTCCACGTCAGGAAAAAACCGAGCAAATCACGCGTCCCTCATTATCCTACTGGCAGGATGCCTGGGTTCGTTTAAAGAAGAACACGCGGGCAATTATTTCTCTCGGCATTATTATCCTGCTTGCCTTGTTTACACTAATCGGACCATTGCTATGGTCTGTAAATCCCGCGTTACAGAATCTCAACCAGGTTTCACAGGCACCGTCCTGGGCGAAGTCCGCCGTCATCATCGCACCCTACCAGGACTGGGATGGTATTCGGCTTGAGGGTTATACAAGCCCGAATCAGATAGCCTCGGCGGTGCCTGCACCTACGGGTTTTGCCATGGCTGATACGCCAACTACCCAACGCGTCAGACTGATCTGGGACCAGACACCGGGCGCAGATGGTTACAATGTCTATAGAAACAATCGCGCTCCCAGGGATTTTAACGACCTCGGATTGCCGCTCGGCTCCACCTATGGAAACGAACTCAGCTACGAAGACAGGCTGTCTCTGGAGCCCAGAGCGTATTACTACTCACTGGTTCCAACCGACGGCTATGACGAATATGAGGTTTACAGCCAACTCATCCTCACACCAGTACTTGCCATCACGCCTGACGAAGCCGTTGAGCGTGGGTTGGTCACCGACCCGTCCGAGGTCAACATAGGGGACGATATTACGATCGAGTTTCACCCCTTCGGTACCGATTACCTTGGCCGAGACATGCTGGCGCGTTTAATGGAAGGCGCGAGGGTTTCCCTGTTCATCGGAATCGTCGCTCCATTTCTTTTTGTGCTGGTTGGCATCATCTACGGTGGTTTCGCCGGCTACTTCGGTGGTCAACTGGATGGGCTCCTGATGCGATTCGCCGAATTTGTCGTAGCACTTCCATTTCTACTATTTATGATCCTGTTCAAGATCGCATTTGGCATCGGGCCAGGGGAAAGCGGCATCATGCCTATGTTACTGGCCCTAATTCTTCTTAGCTGGCCATCCACGGCACGACTGGTCCGGGGACAGGTGCTGCAGATCAGGGAAGAAGGCTACATTGAGGCGGCGAGGCTGCTGGGTGCCAAAGACCATTACCTTATTTTGCGTCACATTATTCCCAATACAATGGGCGTGATTCTCGTCACGCTGACCTTCGCCGTGCCGTCGGCTATTTTTACGGAAGCGTTTCTATCCTTCATTGGCATGGGTGTTGCGCCGCCCACACCTTCCTGGGGCTCCATGTGCAATGAAGGTGTAAAAACCATGTTGAGCCATCCACATGAACTCATCTTTCCTGCCGTGTTTATCAGCATTACCGTTCTCGCCTTCAACCTTCTCGGTGATGGACTAACTGAGGCGCTCGACTCAAAGATGAGGTCCCGGGACTGACCATGGATACGATACTTTCAGTTAAGGACCTAGAGGTCGAGTTCTCGACCTATGGTGGAACAGTCAAGGCAGTCAGGGGTGTCAGCTTCGATGTCACCCGCGGCGAAACACTGGCAATTGTTGGTGAATCCGGTTGTGGAAAATCTGTCACTGTTCAATCCCTGATGGGATTAATACCAATGCCACCCGGAAGGATTACGAATGGCACCGCTACCTTAAACGGTAAAAGCATCCTGAACCTGCCAGCCGCTGAAGCCAATAAATTTCGCGGTGTTGAGATAGGGATGATCTTCCAGGACCCGATGTCTTCCCTGAATCCAACGATGACCATCGGGGACCAGATTGCTGAGACGTTGAAAGTGCACCGGGGTAAGTCTGACCGGGAAGCGTTTAGCATGGCCGTTGAGCTTCTGGAGCGAACCCATATACCGGAAGCCTCAAAACGGGCAAAACAGTACCCATTTGAATTCTCCGGAGGGATGCTGCAACGGGCGATGATTGCCCAGAGCCTTGCCTGCAACCCGGCGATCCTGATCGCCGACGAACCAACAACCGCACTCGACGTGACTATTCAGGCCCAGATCCTGGAACTGATGCTGGAGTTACAACGAACAGAGAATATGTCGATCATTCTGATCACCCATGATCTGGCGGTCGTGGCGCGCATGGCTGATCGGGTTGCGGTGATGTACGCAGGCCAGGTGATTGAATCAGGCACAGTCGATGACATTTTCTATAGATCAAGTCACCCTTATACCCTGGGCCTGAAAGAAGCGATGCCTTCTAATACCCACGATCGAGACAAGTCATTAACGCCTATCCTGGGTAGCCCGCCGGACCTGTTCAAACCGCCGACCGGGTGTGGATACTGCGCCCGGTGTCCTTATGCCATGTCCGTCTGCGCTGAACATTTACCACCTGCCACCCGGATCAGCGAATCACACGAAGCCAAATGCTGGCTACACCACGCAACCGCACCCCGCATTAAAGAACTCCACCAACTGGATGATCAAGATGCTGGTTAGGACAGAAAAACTTAAAAAACATTTCACGATAGGCAAAGGCCAGATACTGCATGCGGTTGATGGTATTTCGCTAACCATTGATGAGAATGAGATCCTGGGACTGGTTGGCGAAAGTGGCTCAGGCAAATCGACCTTCGGCAAGGCGCTCATTGGCCTGCATCCAAGAACCTCGGGAGAGGCTTACTATAACGGCGAACGGTTACCAGATCGCTTTTCGACTAAAGATCATCTGCACTACTCGAAACAGATGCAGATGATCTTCCAGGACCCTTACTCTTCTCTGAATCCACGAATGACCGTGCTCGACATCGTCGGCGAAGGTCCAACCATCCAGGGCCAACAGTCGAACCTGGAGATTCGAGACAAGGTTGCTTTCTGGCTGGAAAGAGTCGGTCTGAATGCTGACCATATGTCGAGATATCCGCATGAGTTTTCCGGCGGTCAGAGGCAACGGATTGGAATCGCACGGGCAATGATTATTGAGCCGCGCTTTGTCGTTTGTGACGAGCCAATTTCAGCACTGGATGTTTCGGTTCAGGCCCAGGTCATCAACCTGCTCGACGAGCTTAAACAGTCCATGGGACTAACGCTTCTTTTCATTGCCCATGACCTGTCGATGGTTCGGTACGTCTCAGATCGAATGGCCGTGATGTACCTGGGGTCACTGACCGAAGTTGGTCCTTCCAATGACGTATTCTTTGAACCACAACACCCGTACACGCAGTTCCTTGTGGAATCGAATCCTGAGCCAGATCCAAACCTGGAGCGAAGTCGCGCATTCAAACCGATTGTTGGCGAGATTACGTCTCCTGTGAATGTTGACGCTGGTTGTCGTTTTGCTGATCGCTGCCCCAGGGTAATGGACCGATGTCAGGTTGAGACGCCGGAACTTATTGCCATATCCGGCGACCGCCAGGTCGCATGCCATCTATTTGACTGAATACACTGACTGGTTCCTGCGGCACTTGCTATCGCGTGCTCAAGCGCTGAATACACTCTTTTAACTGGAAAGAATTCTCTGGGTTTTCTTGAGCATGCGAAGAATCGATTCTTCATCTGTGTACTGGAAAATATCCCCGAAGGGGACCCACGCAAGATCATTAGACTCATCACTAATGATGAAGTCGTCCGAACCACTGGATCGAAGCAGGAAGCGGCAGTCATAATGAAAATGCTCCGGTTCGTCTTTTCGCGCAGGGATGGCGTGAATATCAACATCCAACAATTCAGGTGTATAGAAGCTGATGGCTTCCAGACCAGATTCTTCTTCTGCTTCCCTTAGACTAACCGCGGCCACATCCGGGTCGCCATCGGCATGTCCGCCCGGCTGAAGCCAACGATCGAGTTTTTTATGGTGAGTCAGTAAAACCTGTTTGCACGCATTGTCGATAATGAGCGCAGATCCAGTCACATGGCCGATAGACAAGGATCTCTCGAAACAATCCTCATTCTCCTCGACAAATGAAATATAACGGGCAGTCATCTCAGACTCTGAAGGGTAGTCCAATAGATAATTTGAGAGTAGCGTCAGCAGTGGCTGACGAGCATCCTCAGGCGGCATCCGTCGCAACTGAACGTTTCTTTTTGTTGGATTCCTCATCAAACAGGTCAACGAGTTGTTCCGTCATCGCATCACCAAGCTGCTCTGCGTCAGTAATGGTTACCGCGCGGTGATAGTGATGTGTGACGTCGTGGCCAATTCCTATAGCGACCAGCTCAACCGGTGACTGGTTTTCAATCTGATCGATCGCGTATTTCAAATGCTGTTCCAGATAATTGCTTGGATTAACCAGCAAGGTTGAATTGTCGACGGGTAACCCATCGGAAATCACCATCAGGATCTTCCGGTCTTCCGGTCTTCCCACAATTCGATTGTGAGCCCACAGGAGCGCCTCACCATCAATGTTTTCCTTAAGCAGCTCTTCCCTCATCATTAAGCCAAGGTTAGTCCGAGCCCGGCGCCAGGGCATATCCGCGCCTTTGTAAATAATGTGCCGTAAATCGTTTAGTCGGCCTGGCTGCGCCGCCTTGCCTTTCTGCAACCACAGCTCCCGGGACTGGCCACCTCGCCATGCCCGCGTGGTGAATCCCAGGATTTCCACTTTCACGGAACAGCGCTCCAGCGTACGCCCCAGAATGTCTGCGCACATCGCAGCAATGGTAATAGACCTTCCCCGCATGGACCCTGAACTATCGATCAACAGGGAGACAACTGTATCCCTGAACTTCATATCTTTTTCCTGCTTGAACGCAAGCGGGTGGAAAGGGTCTGTAATAACATTGGTCAACCGCGATGTATCCAGCATGCCTTCTTCAAGATCGAACTCCCAGGTTCGATTCTGTTGAGCCATTAGCTTACGCTGCAGGCGATTCGCCAGCTTTCCTATAATGACCTGTGAGTTCTGAAGATGTTTATCCAGAACACCACGCAACCGTTCCAGCTCAACAGGATCGCAGAGCTCATCGGCAACCACCGTTTCATCAAACTGCTCAGTAAAAGATTTGTAAGTATTCTCTTTGGGGCGAAGCCAGTTTTGTTCGCCTGCCATATCCGGCGGCGCACCCGCTTCATCTTCGTCGCCTTCCATTTCCGACATTTCCATGGCGTCCATGTCGACGGGAACCTCACCCTCGATCGCATCAGCCAGATCCGAATCGCCACTCATGTCCTGCTCAGCAGCCTCGTCCCCCGACTCGGACTGGGTGTCGTCTTCTTCGTTATCCTGCTCCTCAGATTCCCCGTCAGAATTGTCTTCACCGTATTCATCAGACAATCCAAGATCTGAAATCATTTTCCTGGCCAGTTTGGTAAACGCTTCCTGGTCAAACATCAGATTCTCGAGATCAACCAGATCGTCGCTTAACGCGTATTCGAGGTGATCTCTCCACATATCAAGAACGACATCGCCACCGACCGGAGGCTTCCTTCCGGTAACTTTTTCACGAATCAACATGCCAAGCGCTTCACCCAGGGGGGCCTGGCTTTGGCTTTCTATCCGTTGATATCCCTGGTTTGTACAGTGCTCCAACAGCTGGGCATGCAGATTGTCACCGACACCTTTCATCAGATAACTTCCGATACAGGCGACACGAGCCTCTTCTACGTTGTCGTAGATTTCCTGCGAAATCCCGGTTATGGGGCGACTCTTGCGATGCATTTCTTCATCGTGGAATCGCGTTTGAAGAGCAAACCTGTCTGCATTTCCTCGCAAGGCAGCA
Organism: K189A clade bacterium; assembly: GCA_018607685.1. Classification (GTDB taxonomy): domain Bacteria; phylum Pseudomonadota; class Gammaproteobacteria; order Pseudomonadales; family Azotimanducaceae; genus UBA9659. Next base: position 25,504 of record JABBBA010000424.1, read on the forward strand.
AGTTGCTCCGTCGTCATGCCACCATCTGGCAGGGGAATACGCGCTCGATTACCCTGCAGGTACGGCTTACCCCGGCCAAAGCTTACCTGCAGCTCTTCATTGCCCGAGATGGCGCGCATTGTGGAGGTGACGGCTTGCTTGAACAGCTCCGTGGAATCATCGGTAGTCACATTAAAGCCTTAAGCGAGTACCACATTGGCACTGGATTCCGGTAACTCGTCACCCATACATCGCTGGTAGTACTCAGCAACGATTGCACGTTCAGTTTCATCGCACTTGTTGAGGAAGGTCAATCGGAAGGCAAAACCATAGTCATTGAAGATCTTGGCATTCTCAGCCCACATGATGACCGTACGAGGAGACATGACAATGGAAATGTCGCCATTCATAAAGCCCTGTCTCGTGAGATTCGCGACTGACACCATGTTAGCAACCGTCCAGCGATCAAGATCCGGCAACTTGGAAACAATGATGTCTGTTTCTTTTTCGAGATCCAGGTAATTCAGCGTCGTCACGATGTTCCAGCGGTCCATCTGACCCTGGTTGATTTGCTGCGTACCATGGTAAAGCCCCGAGGGATCACCAAGGCCAATGGTATTGGTCGTCGCGAACATTCGGAAAGACTTGTGCGGTGATATCACTTTGCTCTGATCAAGCAGCGTGAGCTTACCTTCAACCTCAAGTACACGTTGAATCACGAACATGACGTCAGGACGCCCGGCATCATACTCGTCAAAGACAAGCGCGCAGCCTCTTTGCAACGCCCAGGGAAGTAACCCTTCCTTAAACTCGGTGATCTGCTTGCCATCCTTGAGGACGATCGCATCTTTACCCACAAGATCGATTCTGCTCACGTGGCTATCAAGGTTGATACGGATACACGGCCAGTTAAGCCGAGCAGCAACCTGCTCAATGTGAGTCGATTTTCCTGTTCCATGATATCCCTGGATCATGCATCGACGGTTATGCGAGAACCCGGCCAGAATCGCCAGCGTCGTCTCGTGGTCGAACAGGTAACTTTCATCTATCGCAGGGACGTGTTCAGACGTCTGCGAGAAAGCAGGCACCTCCAAATCCACATCCAGCCCAAAGACTTCCCTTACGTTAACCGTGGTATCAGGGATACCATCCCCTTCTAATGCACCGAGTTTTTCTGCCATCACTGCTCTACCTAACTGTTTGAATCCTAGTGTTTTATTCCGCCACCCCTGACAATACTTGCCCGTCGATCGAAGCCATCTATGGTACCGTGACCATTCGACTCGACTAACCAGTTACGGGGAAATATCGAGGCTGTGCGGGGTGGCAAGAATAGCGTTAATAGGGCAAAAATGCTATTCACCCATCACCCGGGAGTCAGACTAAAACCTGCCCGATAGCGAGGTATAAATCATGCCGATGGATGGACACAACAAATGACAAAAATCCTGATGATCCGACACGGGCAGGCAGCGGCTTCATTCACTGACGACGCAGATCCAGGGCTAAGCGAGCTTGGACAAAGGCAGGCCATAGCCGCGGCAGAAAGGCTGCTCCCGGCCAAGCCCCTGATCCTGATATCCAGCCCGCTTCAACGCGCACTTCAGACAGCGGAGCCTCTGCGCGCGCTTCTGGGCTTCGAGATTCGAATAGAAGACCGGGTCAGCGAGATCCCATCCCCCGGATTGTCGGTAACTGAGCGGGGACCCTGGTTACAAAAGGTCATGATGGGCAGTTGGTCCAAGCAATCCAGCGATCTCCTCGACTGGCGGAATGCGCTGGTCAATTGTCTGATATCCCAGGAACATGATTGTGCGATCTTCTCGCACTATGTCGCGATCAATGTCGCCGTAGGGTTTGCAGAAAAAAGAGACGAGGTATCGATCTTCAGACCTGACAACACCTCGGTCACCGAGTTTCGAACAGACGGGAAAGCGCTTGAGCTGATCTCCCGCGGGAGTGAAGCGATAACAACCGTGAGTTAGGTGATTAAGAAAGCTGACTTTTAGAGCGAACCGGCTCTCGAAAACTGCTTGAGACCCGCTAACCGAAACACAACATCCTGCAATTTCCGCCAGGGGTCACCGGACTCCAGGCCTTTCACGGTGCGGTCGACTGACCCCAGTTGCAGCAGCATCTCCTGAAGTGAACGCGAATCATGTCGGTCCAGGCACTTCGTGACCAAGGGAACCCGCTTGTCCCACACCCTGGCTTTCTTAAAGACCTCGCGTTGGCCAGCACCCTGATTAATCGCTGTTTTAATGGTCTCTATGGACCTGATTTCGCGTACCAGCATGTTCACGATAAAGAGTGGTTCTACTCCTTCGGCCTTAAGCCCGGTCGTCATCCGGACGCAACGATTGATATCACCTGCCAATGCCGCATCGATGAGTTTGAAAACATCAAAACGCGCACTGTCTGCCACGCCGGTACTGACGTCATCAACGTTAACTTCTCGCTCACCAACGATCAACTTAAGGCGCTCGATTTCCTGCACAGAGGCCAGCAGGTTGCCTTCGGTCCGTTGCGCCATAACTCTCACGGCGTCCCGGGAAACTTTCAATCCAGCGTGGCGAAATCGACTCTCCAACCACCTGGGTAGTTCCTTCGCCTCAATCGGCCAGATCTGGACAAAACCAGCGGACGCCTCTACGCTCTTGAACCATTTTGTTCGCTGGGTTGACTGATCAGCACGCGGAAGGACCAGCAGTAAGGCATTGTCTTCAGACAAGCTGGAAACCAACTCCGTCAGCACCTTACCCCCGGCATCACCCGGTTTACCGGTCGGCATGCGAACCTCAATAAGTTTTTTCTCAGCGAACAGAGACATGCTGTTACCGCTGTATAGCAGGCTACTCCAGTCGAAGCCGGTCTCTGCATAGAATAGATCCCTTTCAACAAAACCCTGGGCCTTGAGTCCCCGGCGAACGAGATCACAACTTTCCTGGACCAGCAGCGGCTCATCTCCACTGACGACATAAACTCGCAGCTTTCCCTGCTTTAGTGTTTCAACCAGTTTGTTGGGGTAGACCTTCACCGTATCAGGGCGCTGGCCCGGCAAGGAAAATAATTCGGCGAATCAACTGCTCAGCCAGGTTAACTCTCATTTCGGATAACAAAAGACCCTGCTCCTCGTAGCTCGCAGAAAGGTTGTTTGAGTCGACGGCATAAACTCGTTGTGAAATCAGCGTCGCGTCTTCAAGCAACAGACTTTCTCCTCTGGAAATGGATACATCAAGTTCAAGGCGAAGTTCGTATTCCGCCGCGTCGAACACATCCGTGGTCGCGACCGACCTGCGATGGGATCTCTCATCATGTATTTGAACTGAAATAACGCCTGGACCGGCAGGAACAATCTGGATATCTCTATCTTCGAGGGCTTGCCTGAAGGATCGTGAAGTGAGCGGCGCTGCAGCGGCACCAATGATATTCAACGATTCAAGGTGACCGGATTCTGTACCACGAAGCTGAAAGCCGCAACCGGCGACCCCCAACAGTATCGCCAATGCAACATATCTGACCAAGCGCTCAGGAAACAACAAAATTCAGTATCTTGTTTGGCACGTAAATGATTTTTCGAATCGTCTTATCGACAAGAAACTTTTCGACATTCCCCTGCAACCTTGCAACGCTCACTGCTTCATCTTGTTCTGCATCCGGCGGGAGTTCAACTTTTCCGCGAAGTTTACCGTTCACTTGCACGGCAAGCTCTACAATGGATTTCTCAAGGGCGCTTTCATCTACAGGCAGCCAAACTGCAATCTCAATGTCTCCCTGGCCCAGCATCCGCCAGAGCGAATGACAGATATGAGGTGTGATGGGCGACATGATCAGTACCGCCGCGGTCAGGGCTTCATGAACTACTGCCCGGCCC
>JABBBA010000027.1:0-2104 GCA_018607685.1 K189A clade bacterium
GTTAAGGTAAATGGTCGGGACTGGGGCATATAGGGGTTAACTCTAGGCATTATTTTGGGGGGCAGCACAGATTATGGGTCACGAACCTGGCTAGCCCTGAACTTCCATGTAGCAAGACATCAATCTACCATTATAATAATTAACAACAGATTGAACACACTCAATATGAACACTGATTTTTCGGCCCTGAACAGCTCGTCGCAACCGGTACTTGAAGGTATTCGGTCGTGGTTTGCCTCAGATTTGGGTAGGCACGTGCTGAAGACCGAATTGGCGATGCTTGAGCAGCTGCTACCCGGGCTTTTTGGCTATCACCTTACGCAATTCAGCGTGCAGGACAGTGTGCTGCATGACCCCAGCCCGATCCAAAACAAGATTGTTGTTAATCTGGACACGACAAAGTCTGGCCTGGTAGCAAACCCTACCCAGCTTCCGTTCGCCAATGACAGTATTGATGTCGCTCTCGTGCACCACCTTCTTGATTTCTCGGAATCCCCGCAAAAAATCCTGAGAGAGCTGGCCAGGGTTACGCTTCCCATGGGGCATATTGTGATCGTTGGGTTCAATCCAATAAGTCTGTGGGGAGCCTGGGGGACTATTGTGCGCGCTACTCGCTCCAAGGGTATTGCCCCCTGGAACGGTGCATTTATTCGACCTGGTCGATTAATGGACTGGCTCAACCTGCTGGACTTTAAAATTGATAGAGCTCAGTACTCGATCTACAGACCCCCGGTCAGCCGATACCTTGGTGAAGTGAACGATTATTCCCATGGCGTCAGTCGAACCCTTAATCTACCCGTAGGGTCGGTTTATGTGATTGTCGCCAGGAAACACGTCGGCGCTGTTCGTTCCATTAAACCTGTCTGGAGCAGACATCAGGGCTTTGGCCAGCTGAGCGCGGTACGCTCGGTGAAACATGAGGGCCTGACGACGGTGGAACATCAATCGGGCCGGGATGAATTCTGATTAGCCAGGAAGTTCATATATTTACTGATGGTGCATGCAGGGGTAATCCGGGTCCCGGCGGCTGGGGTGTGCTCCTTCGTTCAGGTAAAACCGAGAAGGAGCTATGGGGGGGTGAATTTGATACAACCAATAACCGGATGGAACTCACCGCTGCTATTCGTGGACTCGAAGCACTAAAGCGGGCTTCAAGTGTTGTGCTGACAACCGATTCCCAGTATGTGCGTAAGGGAATCACCGAGTGGATCAAAGGCTGGAAAGCGAAAGGCTGGAAAAACTCCAGCAGACAACCGGTCAAGAATCGAGATTTGTGGGAGCGGTTGGACGAACTGTGCGAAACACACACAATTGACTGGCGCTGGGTAAAGGGCCATAGCGGTCATGTTGAAAACGAACGGGCTGATGCCCTTGCCAATCGCGGCATTGATGAATTAGGTGAGAACTGATGCGACAGGTAGTGCTGGATACAGAAACGACAGGGTTGGAGATCAAGGAAGGTCATCGAATTCTGGAAATCGGATGTGTGGAAATTGTTGGAAGGAAGTTGACGCGCAGGCACTACCATCAGTACATCAACCCGCAGCGGGAAAGTGATGATGGTGCGCTCGAAGTCCACGGTATAACCAGCCAGTTCCTTGCGGACAAACCTCTCTTTGCAGATGTGTGGGAAAACTTCCTTCAGTTCGTTGATGGCAGTGAACTGATTATCCACAACTCCGCATTCGACATTGGGTTCCTGAATCATGAGATGCGCTTGCTTGACCCAGCACTCGGTAAGCTAACGGATTATTGTAGTGTGGTAGATAGTCTTGCGCTGGCGAGAAACAAGCACCCCGGCCAGAAAAACAACCTGGATGCCCTTTGTAAACGTTATAGCGTTGACAATTCTCAGCGACAGCTGCACGGCGCCCTGCTGGACGCTGAGATACTGGCAGATGTGTATCTGCTGTTAACGGGTGGTCAGGTAACCCTGGGCCTGGGAGACGAGCTGGATAACCAGAAAGGTTTGAATTCCAAAGTCGAATTGGATGCTAACCGGCCTCGCCTCAAAGTGATTCATGCAGATGAAGAAGAGCTGAGTGCCCACGAAATCAAGCTGGACCATCTGGACGAAAAAGGTGAGGCGGGCGCAGTTTGGCGT
>JABBBA010000027.1:2114-4558 GCA_018607685.1 K189A clade bacterium
CGCCCCGCCACTCACGAAGAGGTCGCTCAGTTCGAAGGTGTTCATGAGCACTACATGGGAACCCTAGGAGGCAAGGAGTGCTTTGCCGTAGAGGTCGAAGGTCCGGGTACGGCATCTTTCTCGAACCTTCGTATGAACATCCAGAATATAGATCGAACACTGTTTAATTTGGCAGGCAGGGCGCTGCAGGTGTGCGACTGGTACCGTACCCATCAGTTTTGTGGTCGTTGCGGCCAGGCCACCAAAGAGAGCGAACGCGATCGTTCTACTATCTGTTCCGGGTGCAAGCTGAATTTCTACCCAAGGCTATCGCCATCTATCATCGTATTGGTGCATAAAGGCGATGAAGTCCTGCTTGGTCGTAACCATATGTTCCCGGAAGGACTGTTCAGTACGCTTGCCGGGTTTGTCGAGCCGGGTGAATCGATCGAAGAAACCGTCATCAGGGAAGTAAAAGAAGAGGTAGGGGTAAACGTAGGTAACCTTAATTACCGCGGTAGCCAGCCTTGGCCATTCCCAAATTCACTGATGCTTGGGTTTCACGCGGAGTATCAGTCGGGTGACATTGTTCTTCAGGAAGATGAGATAGCGGAAGCGGATTGGTTCCCCTGCACAGACCTCCCCATGATTCCCGGAAAATTCGCCATCAGCCGGTGGTTAATCGATGAGTATTTATCCCAGCGTGGCATTCCCGTCTGATGGGATTCGGTGTTAGTCCTGAACCTTAAAGACTACCGTCGGGTCATCGCTTTTGAATAGATAGAGCAATAGTTGGCTCAGTACGATATTGCCATCTGCTCGATACTGACCGTTCATGAATGCTTTCATCCCATCGCGCGTTCCGATTAACAACTGCCAGCAGGTGTCGTGACGGTCCAGGTACAGCGTGAGCGTTGGATCTGTTGAGCTGCCCTCACTAAAGCTGAACGCGTTCGGCGCCACAGAAAGAAAGAAGTCTTCATCCTCAGTGAACCTGAATTGGAAAACCGTCGAGGTTCTCTGGAGTAACCCTGGTTTAAAATGAGGTTCAAACATCTTTTGCTTTTCTGTAAGCAGATCGGATAACACTGTTGGAATGCCTTTTGGCAGGTTTCGAGTAAGTTGCAGTTTACCTACCGTATGGACGAATCACATCCATTGCTGCTTTCTATACCGAGCAGATCGTCCCTCAGGCAGTAAGCTAAATTGGTTGCTGCCGGGAACCGGTTGATCGATCGTTCGAGTTGTCGCAACGCTTCGCCAGTGTCGGGCGGGTCAAGGAGGAGTGTCCTGGCTGAGTAGTAAGAATAGAGCGCCTGTTGTTTTTTCATGATGTGCGCGGGCATCTGAAGTTCAGCCGCGGCAGCGACCTCCCTGAGCAATGCCTTGTTCGGCCGCCGGTCCGTGCGATCCAGTTCGTCCTCGATTAGCATCATCTTTCCTGAAAAAGTGCCTAACAGACGGTTGAACCTTTCTCGTTGCTCGGCATTCAGGCTGGCAGGATCCTGCTTCAGGGATCTGATGTAAAGTGTTGTGAACCGGGAGAAGATAAACTCTGCCAGCTCAAGTTCCTGTTGTCGAAAGATCCCTCCTTCGTCATACAGGTCAAATAATGTATCAAGAAATACTTCTGCCTCAGGAAGCCGGTAGGCGTTGTCCATGCCCATGCCAGGCCGTTGGAATTGGTCGTAGATTCCGTAGCTACTGACGGGCGTGAATCTTGTTTGGATGGTGAATATCGACTTGTTACTGTTCCCGATGAACTGGGTCAGTACTCTCTCCCGGTCCGCCTTTGAGGTGCTGACAGGGGTTAATCTGTTGGGAAATGTCAGGCTGTTCCAATTGTATACGCTGATATCAGGCCTCACTCCCAACACGTAGTGCAGGTATCCCACCGGAAAAGACAGAAGGTCTCCTTCGACAAACAACACAGCGTCCTCGGGAAGGGATTGCAACAGCAGGGTGAAGTAGGCTTCGACCCATGAGTCTTCGCTGCGGTTATTAGAAGGCAGGTTCGTGAGCGCGATAGTTAGTACGATGAACATACCGAGTGCTCCCCGTGTGAACCTGTGGGCCAGCGAATGATGCAGCGATGATACTGCGAGCACGCCGTATCCCAGCCAGATAGCCAGACTGCCGTAAGCAATGATGGGATAGGGCATAAATAACGCCTGGCCGTTTCGGTCAAATTCAAAACCAAGCACCGTGGCTAGCAAGAAAGTACAGCCCAGGTAGTTCAATAGAAATGCGATAGCCTGATGGCGGGGCGCTATCCTGAAACTGTAGTAGAACCCAACGGCGGCAAGCAGCGAGAGGGGAAAACCTATCTGTCGGATAGTCTCCAATGGCAGCCAACCGAGGAACGCCAGCTTGTCTGCAATGGTCGCGCCGGCCTTGTCGTCGTTGTAAGCGTTGCGCGAAATATAGTCTACAAATTCGTTAAAGCTATTGATTGGTCCGTAGAC
>JABBBA010000380.1 GCA_018607685.1 K189A clade bacterium
GGTGCTGACGATGCTGGTGAATACGCCTGCCAAGGCCACTCCGCTTGCCGACATTTACGCGGGATTACCGTCACCCGCTGACCACAGGGCCTACATTCTAGAGACCGGTGATGATGCCCTGCTGGCCAGAATATATCTGATCCAAAATGCTCAGTCGTCCATCGATATCCAAACGTTTATCTGGACCAATGACGATAGCGGCCGGTTTGTTTTTTATGAATTGCTTCGCTCAGCGCAACGAGGAGTGAAAATTCGCCTGTTGGTTGATGATTTGTCGATGAGGTCGAACGCTGAATATGTCGCTTACCTGGCCACTGCACATCCGAACATCCAGATTAAACAATACAATCCTCTCACGGAGAATATTGATGCGAGCCTTGTGGCCAAGCTCGGTAGTTATACCCTGAAGTTTGGTCAGACCAACCAGCGCATGCACAACAAGACTGTCATAGTGGATGAACAGTACGGGATAACGGGTGGCAGAAATTACGCCGATGACTATTTTGATCGAGGTATTGGCCGTTCGTTCAAAGATCGGGATTTGTTGGTCGTTGGCGCTGTTGTGGGCAGCATGGCGGACTCTTTCCAGGCCTATTGGGACTTTGAGCTTTCAGTATTCAGTCGAGATATGAAGGATGTCCAGATCAGTCTGGAAACGGGTGACTATATTCCCGCCGATGTTATGAGTTATTCCGTGCCGTCAACGTTTAAAGCATTGCTCGGTTGCGCTGAGCAGTTTTCCTGTATGCGGAGCCGAATCTTCGACAAGGGTTTTGACATCAACGACGTCTCTTTCGTTGCTGATGTGCCGGGTAAGTTTGCCCAGGAGCAAGATGGTGCTGGTGGTTATGCGAATACCACCCAAAGCCTGATTGACCTGATGCGGGGGGCCGAGCGATCAATCGTGATGCAAACGCCTTATCTGGTGGTCGGGAAGAAAGGCAAGAAATTTCTGAAAAGCGTTCGGAAGAATAATCCGGAGCTTGAGTTTATCGTTTCTACAAATTCACTTGGCGCCGCGGATCACTTTTATGCCTATGCGTTTGCCTACAAAAACAAGAAGACTTATCTCAAGAAGTTTAAATGGCAGTTGTTTGAGTTTAAGCCAACACCCGCAGACCTTGATGTGATGGTTCCGCCCTTGAAGGGGCATGAACGCGCGCATGACCATTACACCTGTATACATGCAAAAACATTCGTCTTTGATGGGAAAACAGTCTGGCTTGGTTCCTATAATCTTGATCCACGGTCCGCCACCCTTAACACTGAGGCCGGTCTGATAGTTCGAGATGCCAAGCTGGTTGCAGAGTTGGAGGCGACGATCAGGAATATGGCAGCGCCACATAACAGTTGGACGGTAGGGGTCAGAAAGAAAATACCCGTATTGGCGCAGCTCAGTGGAACGGTTGAGAACATATCCAGCCGGTTACCTTTCCTGAACGTCTGGCCATTCCGGTATGCCACCAGTTTTGAGCTAAAACCGGGTGGAACTGAAGTGCCTTTCTACGACAAGAAATTCTACGATAATTACCGTTCGATGGGTCAGTTCCCAGGCAGCAACGCCAGTGACAAGGCAATGAAAACCAGGCTAACGAAGGCATTCTTTGGACCTGCGGAACCTATCATCTAGTATTGCCGGTCCTTATTCTGCTGTCAGGGCTTCAGCCAGCCAGCGCTCAATGCGCTCTTTCTGGTACTCAAAAAACGGGTTGTAACGCAAGCGCTGGAAATAACCCGGTGCCAGCGAGATGATGCCGTGTTCACCACTTGGCGAGTAAGTGCCGATAGCACTGCCGTTTACCCCGTATTGTTCATCATCAGGAGAAAAGGGGATGGCTATGTGTGACAAGGAGTAAACGGTTTTTGGCCAGGCCAGGTTGGTAGAGGTGATTTCGTATTCAAGCTCCCCCCGATTCAGTTTGTACTCTGCGATGGTGCGATCAGAGGTCGACTCGTTGGACAGGATGGTGACGGTCATTGGCAGCGGTGCAGATTGTTTAAAGGTTTTCAGATCTCTAATTTCTGCCTTAATCCATTCGCTGAAGTGCTGAAAACGGTTCATGTCATAGATAACCAGCTCGTGGTCCGAGCCGTTCTGTCGCTTGAAAAACGCTACAATCGCCTTCGTGCTGACTGTCGCGTCGACGACAGACTGAAACGCCAGTATAGGAGGCAGCTTCAGATTAGAATCTTCCAACACTTCCGGGATGTCGGAGGCAAGGCTCGCGGCTTCGAACCCGGCCGACTTTGGAAAGGAAGTGAACTTAAAGCTGTCTACCTCGGGGTATATTGATTCCCATCGAAATTGGGAGAAGTAGGGCATCCAACTAACAAAACGATGAAGGCGCCCAAGCCAGGCGAATTTGGTGACCGAGATTGCCGGCGACATCAGCAATAGTCGGTCTGGGCAGGGTAGGTTTTTGGTATCGCATTCGATTGCGTATCGCAGTGCCAGGACTGCGCCATTGGAGTAACCACCGATGATCAGGGGCTGGCCCGGTTCGCGCGCGGTGTCCGCGGCCCTGACACTAAGGCTGACCGCACCCAGCCAGTCTTCTTTGTCCCTGGAAGTGAGGCTTCCGGTATTGAACCCATGCCCTGGCATTCTTGGTACAAAGGTTTCTAACCCGGCTTCTGAGAAAATGTGTGCTGTTGCTTTCATGCTGTAAGGAGAATCTGTCAATCCGTGAATCAAAACGGCGCTACCCTTCAACTCTCGGGCCGGCTCCACCTTGTACGAAAGGTTCCAGTTGTTTGCGAGTCTGTTGGGATTATTCGCGCCTTTTGCCGAGTGTCGGCTTAGCTGGGATGTCTCATGTGAACGTGCTTCGATTTTGGCTTCGAATTCTTGAAATACTTCCTGTTCCAGAGCCTGGTAACCTGCCCAGTCGAGAGATTGGTCCCTGGTAACGGAAAAATCTTTTTTCAGGATTATCTGATGCTCGGCTCCCAGCGGCATTTTCTCGCGGGACTCGAATGCTCGAGCAAAGAAAATAGTGAGCAGGATGCTCAGCAGGATATAGAGTGTTCGTTTGATGTGTCTCATCAGCCGTTAGTCCTCTCTGTGAAATGTTCCTGCAATCTCTCTCTGTTGAGGGTAGTAACCCCAACTGCTGACCATTCACATCCATTTCATCATATTTTCAATCACTATGGCCACATTGGGTAATTGAAATAGAGCCTGTGATTTTACAGTGAGTATACCTGCACCAGATGTCTGCTGATCGGCTGGGGGTAACTTTCCCCGGTGAGCGATGTCTCGTATACGGTTTGGTCAGGCATTGGTTTTTGCTGCATAATGAAAACGTCTGGTTACCGGGGTGCCATGCAAAGGATGTCCACATTACATGTGGGATTGCACCTTCTGATCTTTTTCGAACCTTTAGTTTCAATGATGGAGAATCTCTATGAACAAATATCTTTCTGGTCTTGTGTTAACACTGACTTTTGCAGCGTCTTCGGCTTTCGCTGATGTTGACGCTGGCAAATCCATGATTTGTTCGTTGGGAGATTTTAGCGAGTGCACTGCGAAGGGTTGCGAATCTGTGACCGCTAGCGACATTGCTGCACCCCGGCTCCTTCGGGTTAATAGTAAAAAGAAGACGGTCGAAGCGATCAGTGGCGGTCAGGGTAGGGTCAGCAAGCTCGACAATGTCGAAACGATTAACAGCAAATTGATTATGCAGGGTGCTGAGGACGGTGGAGAGAGCGGGCGTAATGGGCTGGGCTATACGCTTACTGTTAACACAACGTCAGGTGAGCTGGTTTTCGCTGGCGCTACTGACAATGCCGTATTCGCTGCTTTCGGTGCCTGTGTTAACGATTGAGTTTTTTCTGCTGTGATGATTCTGTAATAATGATCCAGTACTACGGGTCCTTCATTCAGCAGCTTAACGGCTTTGGTGAGAACCGAAAGGAATTGTTTATGGTGCTGGCCCTGAAAACAGGGTCACTGCCTTATCAAATCCAAGGCAGAGCCTGCCTTTGCGTCTAAGTCAGCGGGTGACGGCGACTGAGGCGAGTGGAGTCAAGGCGGCGCCCCGGAGGATACGACCTCGTGTTCATCGGCCCATAAGTCTGTGTGATAATATTTCCCGTCCGTCGTGAGCCCCCTTTTATGCCTCGTTTAGTCATTGGTCTTCTGACCTCAATTGTCCTGTGCTTTGGTTCAGCTATCTGTTTAGCCGAGCAGGGTTATGTCGGTTCTGCCGAGTGTCAGGGTTGCCACCAGGAGGAATTTGAGAATTGGCGTGATTCAGATCATGCCTGGGCAATGTTGCAACCGAACCAGAAGTCGGTGCTGGGTGACTTTTCCGGCGCGTCTGTTGAATTCCACGACATCAAGACCCGTTTCTACCAACAGGGTGGCGACTATTTTGTTGAGACGCTTGGTGATGACGGTATCGAGGCGTTTAAAGTGGCGTACACCTTTGGTCGTTACCCGCTGCAACAATACTTGATCGAACTTGACTCCGGACACCTGCAGGCCTTCGACGTTGCCTGGGATAGTCGAGATAGCGATGAGGGTGGGCAACGCTGGTTCCACCTTCAGCC
>JABBBA010000273.1:0-361 GCA_018607685.1 K189A clade bacterium
GGGTGCATCCATCGCCGAAGCAGATGTTATTCCGGTTAAACCCATTAGCACGTTCCTGGCGCGCTGGAATTCTTTCGTAGAGAGATTTGAGTCTAAAGGTGTTTCAGATATCGGGTTCGTCGGCGCGGGTGCGGGTGGAATTGAGCTTTGTCTCGCCGTGCAGCATTTCCTGAGGGAACGGTTTCCCGATCGCGCGTTTCACACGCATCTGTTTACGGAAGGAAAAACCATCCTGCCGGAGTTTAGCCCGTCCACAAGGATACGATTCGAAAACTTGCTGTCATCGAGAAATGTTCAGGTGCACCGGGAGTTCCGCGCTATATCTGCGTCTAACAATCTACTGGTTTCAAACGATGTGAGG
>JABBBA010000273.1:371-3235 GCA_018607685.1 K189A clade bacterium
GTTGTAGAGGCATGTGCACCGGCGTGTGAGAAACACGTGCAAGGAAGAGCACAAGACAGACAGGGACGCAATACGACACACCTGGATGAAATCTTTTGGATAACCCAGGCCGCTGCGCAACCGTGGCCTGCGGCGTCCGGTCTTGAGGTAGATGCGACGGGCTTTATTCAGGTCGGCGATACGCTTCAGACACTGACGTACAACAATATATTTGCGGTAGGGGATTGTGCCAGGATGGTGAACCATCCAAGACCAAAGGCCGGAGTCTATGCAGTCCGTCAGGGCAAACCACTCTTCCGTAATGTGATGGCATTGCTGCTTGGGTCGAGTCCAAAACCTTACCAGCCACAATCCAGGTTTCTGTCGTTGATCTCGACGGGACCCCAACATGCCATCGCCTCGCGGAATGGATTTAGTCTGGAAGGTGCCTGGGTCTGGAGATGGAAGAACTGGATCGACGCCAGATTCATGAAGCGGTTTTCCGAGCTACCCGATATGAAGCGGGAACCAGAGAACAATTTGCAGGCAGAGTTTAGTGAACAAATGTATTGCGGTGGTTGCGGTTCCAAGGTGGCGTCTGATCTGCTTCATGATGTCCTGGGGGATATCCTTGGAGAGTCTGCTCCGGTGGATGACGCAGCCCAGATAGAGATTCCGCCTGGGAAAATCCTCCTGCAGTCGGTGGATCACTTCAGGAGCTTCATCAATGATCCTTACCTGCAGGCCAGGGTCGCCCTTTGTCATTCTGTGTCCGATATCTACGCCTGTGGCGGTTCGCCTCATTCAATTCTTGCGAGCCTGACGCTACCGTTTGGTAAGCCGGGGATCACCAGGTCGTTGTTGACTCAAATTCTGCAGGGGACCGTCGATCAACTTCAGGAAGAAGGTGCGACCTTGATTGGTGGGCACACCAGTGAAGGGCTTGAGCTGTCAATCGGGTTTACGGCGAATGGCATGGTTGACCCGAATCAGGCCTGGACCAAGCAGGGCAGCTCACCGGGAGACGTATTGGTTTTGACCAAGCCTCTGGGCACCGGCACCATCTTCGCTGCGGATATGCGACATGTGGCTAAAGGACCGTGGGTTTCCGGGGCGTTGGATCAGATGACCAGGTCAAATCGTGATGCGGTTAAACTTGCGAAGGATTTCAGCATACATGCCTGCACTGATATCACGGGATTCGGTCTTGCGGGTCATTGCTTGGAAATGACGAGCCCCGGTGTGGGTATAGAGCTTCAGCTAAGTCATGTACCGGTCATGAGTGGAGCGTCCGAGTGCCTGCATACGCTGGGCATTACCAGCAGCCTTCACGAGGCCAATAAAAGGGCGTCTGGATTGTCTGAGATGAACAGCGACGCGGAAATTTTGTTTGATCCACAAACCTCCGGTGGCCTGCTATTTAGTGTCCCTGCGGCAGAGTCTGAAGCGTTTGTCTTAGCGCTGACGGGTGGGGGATATGCGGAGGCATCAATCGTGGGACGGGTCACTGACTCATCCGGCTTACGGGTTGTGGTTTAACGTCTGTAATGTAAAACAATGGAGGCAATATGGCAGAGTCAATTAGTTGCTGGAACTGCTTTGAACCCCTGGCTGATGTTCCGTTGCCGATCAGTCGCCATGCCAATTGTGCATCATGTTTTGAAGTGCTGCATTGCTGCAGGATGTGTAGGCACTATTTACCGAACAAGGCGCCTTACTGTGACGAGGACCGTGCAGAACCGCCTAGCGTCAAGGAAACCGCCAACTTCTGCGAATACTTCGAGCCGGTCAATCGATTAAACACCAGTGATGCCGAGCGATCGGGGAAAGCAAAGTCTGCGCTCGATAATCTGTTTGGTGGGGCGGACCATCAGCCTGCATCTGATTCAGAGTTTTCCATTTCGGAGCTGGAGGGTGATGAAACGGATGACCCACTGAACAAATTTAACGGTCTGTTCGATGACTAGAAGTTGTGTATCCTTGCATTAATCAATCATCTAAATTCAGCGTGGCATCCATATGGCTTCACATCCCGATTCTCTCGACATTGATATTCCAGGCCTTGCATCCCAGTTTATTGGCGGGGCATGGATTGAACGAAACCCGACCTTCGTTGACGTAGTCTCGCCGACTACTGAGGAGTCTCTGGTACAGGTCGCAGACCCAACAACAGAAGATGCTGATGCTGCGGTTGCGGCCGCCAGGGAGGCCTTCGACAACGGGCCATGGTCTCGCATGCCGGTCAGTGAGCGAGTGACCGTATGTCGCCGCCTGTGTGATCTGCTGGAGGCGCGAATGGATATTCTAAATCGAGCGTGGGCCTTCGAGTCAGGTCCGACGCTGGCTCATGGAGCAATGATCAATGGTGCGGCGGGTGTGTCGATCTGGCGCCAGGCGCTTGAGATTGCGCCGGACTTGCCCTGGGAAGAAGAACGGGATGGAGCGCTCATCTGGCGGGAGCCGATAGGAACGGTGGTAGGGGTGCTTACTTTTAACGGCCCGATAGTACTGATGGGCATGAAGATTATCCCGGCGCTCCTTGCCGGTTGTACGGTCATTATTAAACACGCACCCGAATCTGCGCTGACGTCGAGGCTTATAGCCGATGCGATTCGGGAAGCAGATTTTCCTCCCGGTGTTGTCAGTGTCCTTGCGGCTGGCACAAAAGTCAGCCAACACCTGGTCGGACATCCGGGCGTAGATATGGTCGCGCTGACCGGTGGAACCGAGATTGGTATTGATGTTGTAAAGAGAACGGCGGATCGCCTTGCACGTACAGCGCTGGAGCTCGGTGGAAAGTCACCCGCCATTATTGCTGATGATGCCGATATTGACGAAGTTCTTGAGACGCTTGGCCCCGGTAGCAGCGGGTTTATGGGCCAGGT
>JABBBA010000273.1:3245-4504 GCA_018607685.1 K189A clade bacterium
GGTCTGGGTCAACCTGTCCCGGGTGATTGCGCCCAGACATCGCTATAACGAGGTCGTTGATGCATTGGCTAATTACTATAGCTCGATCCAGGTGGGAGACCCTTTCGATGAAGCCGTAGACCAGGGACCACTTGCAGCGGTGCGCGCCCGTGATCGGGTTGAACGTTATGTTGATATCGCCAAAAAAGAAGGTGCGTCCGTTGTGACCGGTGGCCACAGACCCGCTCATTTGAATCGCGGCTGGTTCTACTCGCCGACCTTGCTGGCGGATGTGACTAACGACATGACCATTGCGCAGGAAGAAGTCTTTGGCCCTGTCACTGCGGTAATAGCCCACGACGGTATGGAAGATGCGATCAATATCGCAAATGACTCGCGTTTCGGGCTTGCCTGCTCGATTTATACCAAGAACCAGGAAACAGCCTTGAATGCCGCAAGGCAAATCCGCTCCGGCGCCGTTGCGATTAACAGCGCCGGTGTCAGCCTGACACAGCCATTTGGTGGCTATAAACAGTCAGGCTGGGGGCGCGAATGTGGACCGGAGGGAATCCTTGAATTCACCCAGATCAAACAGGTGATGTCAGGCGCCAGTTACCTGGACAGCTGATAGCTGCAATTATTGGCCCGGACCAGGTACTTCGCTCGCTTCATAAAAAGTCGCGTTGACTGATTTAGGCGGGTTCGCGGCCATCGCCTGTTGAAACACTGCCATATGCGGTTCTGCGAAATGGGCGTTAAGCGCGGCCATCGTATCCCACTGCTCGGTTACCCGGATGATATTCGGATTGTTAACCTCGACTGAGAACGTGTAGTCATTACAACCTGACTCGGCGCGGCTTGCCGTTTCCATCACCTGGATGGCGTCTTTCATTGCTGCGATATCTGCTTCCGTTGATTCAATGACTGCGTTAACAACGATCATGGGTACTCCTTGGGATTATTATTAAGTGTGATTTCATCTGATTATCTCAGGCGGAATCTGAAGTTAAAGTCTCTTAGTTTGCATCGATCACAAGAGGTGACTAGTCCAGATCGAGCTGCGTCTTTTTAGGATCACCGAGAAACTTCTTCAGTTTCTCATTGGCC
Source organism: K189A clade bacterium (assembly GCA_018607685.1). Classification (GTDB taxonomy): domain Bacteria; phylum Pseudomonadota; class Gammaproteobacteria; order Pseudomonadales; family Azotimanducaceae; genus UBA9659. Next base: position 4,332 of record JABBBA010000273.1, read on the forward strand.
GACTCAAACTGTTTATTCATCCGATTAAAGTCAGACCATGAGTCAATTGATATAGCCTGGTAAACAATTTCAAGATCGTCAAGCGACAGTGTCTGGCGCACAAAAAGAGTGCTGTGTTGCTCCAGTAAAGCCTTTATCCGTTTTCTGTCTGCATCCCTGAGATCAACCGACTC
>JABBBA010000301.1 GCA_018607685.1 K189A clade bacterium
ATGCATTCAGGCAGGAGATCGAAACGGCTTTTTACTATCCCGCCGGTGGTGAAGTTCATCCATTTGGTGAGGGTCATGTTTTTGATCTGGGAAATGTCACGGTAACGGTACTGCATACCCCAGGCCATACCCGCGGTCATTGCTGCTTCCTTATAGAGTGGGGTGAAGATGTGACCGAGAAACTTGTGTATCTGGGTGACATAGAGCTAACGGGTTTTGGACCTTACTATGGGGATGCCTGGTCTGACCTTACTGATTTTGAAAAGAGTATTAAGCGCTTAAAGCAGGTGGACGCTGGCTGGTGGTTAACGTTCCATCACAAGGGTTTGATTGAAGGTCGTGAGACCTTCTTAACAATGCTTAATCAGTTCGAGGCGATGATACAGGACAGGGAATCGAGGTTGCTTGAGTTTATCAAGCAGCCCAGGTCAATGGCTGAAATTGTTGAGCATCGGTTTGTCTACAGGCCCGGGCAGACCGGGTTCATTATTGATGAAACCGAACGGCGCAGTATGGCGATGCACCTTGACCGATTAATAGAAAAAGACCACGTGAACTTTAGTGGTGACACTTACCAGGTGAAGTCGTGATGAGTGAAGTAGATATTTCAACCATTGGTGAAGACATACCCTTATTGGAAGGACTTCGTACCACCAGGGCCATACGGCGATTGAAGCCGGACCCGGTCCCCATTGAGCTTGTTAAAAAAGTCTGCGAAGCGGGGACCTATGCACCCAGCGGAGGAAATCGCCAGCCATGGTTTTTTGTTGCCGTGACCGAGAAAGAAAAACGAACAAAAATCGCTGACCTGTATCGATCAACCTTCCGGGAATACATTGTTCCCGCGAAAGAAGCCGCCCGGTCTCCTGATTACCCTGAGGCTAAAAAGCGGAACATGAAAGCCGCCATTTACCTAGCGGAACACCTGCACGAAACGCCCGTGCTGTTGTTCATTGCAGGATGGACTCGTCGCGGGCAGCCGCAATCCCAGGCGTTGTTCCCGGCTATTCAAAACATTTTGCTTGCGTGTCGGGCGGTTGGCCTGGGCGCGTCCCTGACGACCGCGCACCGTGCCCATGGCGAAGAAATTGATACGCTGCTAGGCCTCGATCACGAAAAAACACCAAGCATTGCGATGCTGCCGATAGGTTGGCCGAAAGGTAAGTATGGCAAGCCGACACGCCGGTCGATCGACAGCTGTTTCTTTGTCGATACCTACACGGACTGATACCCCAGCGCTAGGTCAGGATCGGTTCTTCGTCCGGCTCTTCATGACGCCCAGGTGTGGCACGTTCAGCCAGGGTCGGATCAATCGACCGGTACTGGTACACATTGTCCTTGAGGGTTCGTTCGATTCGCCTGCGGCTCATCAGGCAATGTAGATGGGCAATGCATTCCCCGAGACCCATAAACATGGAAGCACCTTCCAGTTTTCGCTTGAACAGGTGAGGCAACAGGTCCACTGCGATCTGGGGTTCCACGCAGCTCTCTTCAAGAATAAGCATTCGATCTTCATGGTGATCTATGAGTTCCTGCAGGCGGGTCTGGACGCCATAGAAGGGTTCGTTGTGTGCTGGTAATACGAGGACTTCATCGGGCAGCAACTTCTTGAATTTTTCGTGTGACTCCAGCCAGTTGATCATTGGATTACCAAAGGGTTCCGTCGGAGAAACACTGACATTGGAGGTGATCACGGGCAGGATCTGGTCGCCGGAAATCACGACGTTTAGTTTCTCGCAGTAGAGGCAAACATGTTCGGGGGAATGGCCGCTGCCCACGAGCACGTCCCAGGAGTTACCACCGATCATGAGGTGTTCGCCATCACTTAATCGGATATAGGAATTGGGGATTGGCAAGTCTTCCGGCTCAGGTGTGAAGCTGCTGCGCATCTCCGCCATCTGCGTTAGAAAATCTTCTGAAAGACCATTTCGCTGAAAATATTCGCTCATCTGCCAGTTTCCACCGTCGCGCATCATCGTATTCATCACGCGGGTCTGGTAGTACTCGCCGTAGCTCATCAGGAGTGGGGCGTGCCATCGGTCGGTTAGAAAGCCGGCCTGGCCTGTATGATCGGGGTGCATATGGGTGCAGATCACCTGGTTGACCGGTTTCCCACCCAGGCAGTTTTCAAAAATGGTATGCCAGTGGTCCCTGGTTTCGTCGCCCCGAATACCGGTATCAACAATCGTCCAGCCCTGGTTGCCTTCAATCAGGTAGAGGTTGATGTGGTTCAGCGACATCGGCAGGGGCATGCGGAGCCAATAAACTCCGGGCACGACTTCCATTGTCGTCCCAAACTCAGGTGATGTGTCGAATGGATACTGTAGCGTTGCGTGAATAACTGTCATGACGTGTCCGAAAAAGCGATCCCGTCATCATACACGATGACCACCGTCGGCGCCGTTCGTCGGGAGGAAATGTGACGTGGTCCACGCTTTTGGCATCTGGCCGATATCTGGCGGATTAAACGTGATAGTTATAGATCCTCATGGCAAAAGTTGGATGTAGACATGGAAGTTAATTTGGGTGCGGACGTAATACCGCTGCCTTTAAAGAATGGTGGGACGAAGGCCGCAATACTAAACCTTGTCCGGAAAAGAGTAGATGAGAAAATGGAGTTTCTCATGTGCGGCCTCAAAGAAAATATTGCCGATGCCCTGTTTGAGGAGATGGCAGCTCTGGATGAACAGGAGGCGCTTACGCGTCACTTCAATATCATGCGGGTCATGAAGGTTGATGAGGCGACCTATCAGGCGAAATTTGAGGAATTGACGTCCAGCCTCTGGAATACGTTTCCAGTCGAGATGGATGATTCACTGATTGATGAGTCGTTCGGTAAGATTGCCGAACTGAACCAACGGTTGTCGTATCGGGTAGCCAATCATTACAAGGTATTGATTCAGGAAACCCGGCGCCGGTTCCAGACGTTACTCAAGAGATCAGTCGATGCGCATCCGCTGTTACCGGAATACTATTACCGATGTTTCTGGCAATCACTGGCCGAACTTGACCTGACCTATGAAGAACGCAGCTTCATCATGCCGCTGTTCCACCGGTTTGTGATGGACCGATATGGTCAGATCGTGTCGACGGCCAATCAGACGCTGATTGAGCTAAAGGTCGACATCACGATCCAGCAGGTGAACTAAATCGCTGGGTCCAGCCAGTAGCCTTTACCACCGGCATCCTTTGTCCTGAGGTGGCCTGCGGTGGGTGTCGCGAAGTGGGTGCCGATAATGAGAATATCCTCATCGGCATACTTGTCCATCAATGAGGCTCGTGTGGCTGTGGACGCGGTCTGGTCAAAGTCCGCTGAGCTGGCCCAATCCAGGTGCTCGATCTGGCACGGGTGATGGATGCTGTCGCCGGTAATCAATGCTTCCGCACCTTCAGATCGGATATGGATGCTGACATGCCCGGGTGTGTGCCCCGTGGTCGGTTCAAGAAATACTTCATCACATACCCTGTGATCCATATCCACGAGATCAACCAGGCCAGCATCAAACACGGGTCTGACAGAGTCGCCCATGACGCCCCTGTTTAACTGGTCTGCATCTGCCTCCGAACGAGTTTTGTCTGATTCGACTTTATCCCAGTACTCATATTCTTGCTTGCCCATCAGGTAGCGCGCATTAGGAAAGGTTGGTACCCATTCGCCGTCCACCAGCATGGTGTTCCAGCCCACATGATCGACATGCAGGTGGGTACACATGACCGTATCGATATCGCCTGTTTCATAGCCGGCTTTGCTCAGGTCCTCAAGAAAAGGCAGCTGCAGATTGGTCCAGTTCGGGACGCTGCGCTGCTTGTCGTTGCCGATGCAGGTGTCAACGATCATCTTTCGGGTGGGCGTTTCGACGACCAGCGCATGAATGCTCATGATCAGATTGCCATCCGGGTCGGCGAAGTGGGGTGTCAGCCAGTCGATTTTGCTGACCGCATCCCGTGTTGCCTGGGGAAGAATAAACCGGGTGCCACCCGTGATCTCCATTTCAATCACGCGGGTAATCTTGACGTTACCTATTTGCCATTGGTTCACTGGTTGGCGTCTCTTCGGATCAGGTCAATGGCTTCCGTCAGTGATCCGGTTCGTTCTTTCCAGTTTTTCCCGCCGGTGCTGACCCGCAGCGTGGAGACTCCTGCGTCACGGTAAGCCTTCAACCTTTCCTTGATCATGTCCTCCGTGCCAATCAGGTTGGTCTTCAAAATCATGTCGTCCGGTACCCGGCGAATGGCTTCATCTTTCTTGCCGTCGATCCAGAGGCTCTGGATCTCGACGGCCTCATCAACGTAGCCCGCGCGCTTAAACGCGTCATTGTAGAAATTGGTCTTGGCTGAACCCATTCCCCCAAGGGTGAATGCCATGGCGGGTTTCCTGGCTTCAATCATCCGTTCAACATCGTCGCCCAGTTCAAAGCTTCCGCCAACCTGTATGTCGATATCGGCCATTGTCCGGCCGGACTTCGCCAGGCCC
>JABBBA010000272.1:0-563 GCA_018607685.1 K189A clade bacterium
ATCCTGATCTCATGTACTTCGCTGCGGGTAACGGCATAGGTCCATACACTGGCGCCTTTGCCAATAGTGACTTTGCCTTGGATCTGGGCAGTTTCGTGAATAAACGCAGGTTCATCCAGCGTGACATTTGGGCCGATATGGGTCATAGCATGGTCAGATATTTATGAAGCGAATCATGATAGCAGAAAGGCTATTTATGTTACCTTTTGGTCATGGTTTGTAGCCCCTGAATTGGCTGCATCTACTTATACGATGATGGGAGATACAAATGGTTGATGTGGCAATTGTTGGTATTGGTATGCATGCCTTTGGACGCCATGAGGGCGTTACTGGTATGGAGCAGGGGGCTGTAGCCGTTCGGCGCGCCGTCGCGGACGCGGGTGTTGAATGGAAAGACATGCAATTTGCATTTGGCGGTAGCAGGGCCGCCGGTGACCCGGACCGGATGGTTTCCATGCTCGGCTTAACGGGCCTTCAATTCATCAACGTGACAAATGGCTGTGCCACAGGTGGCTCAGCATTGTTCTCTGCCTATAATACGATCCAGTCAGGTATCTATGATC
>JABBBA010000272.1:573-4459 GCA_018607685.1 K189A clade bacterium
TGGTACGGCGAGGCAGGTCTGATGATGACCACGCAGTTCTTTGCGATGAAGATCAATCAGTACATGCAAAAGTACGATATTACCAATGACTCACTGGCTCGCGTGGCCGCGAAGGCGTTCAGAAATGGATCGAAGAACCCAATGGCCTGGCGCCGCAAGGCGCTGACTGAAGATGAAATTTTACAGTCGCCCATGTTGTCTTATCCGCTGACCCAGTACATGTTTTGTAATCCTGGTGAGGGTGGTGTTGCGCTGGTGCTTTGTCGCGGGGATATGGCACATAAGTACACTAAAAACCCCATCTTTCTCAATGCCGCGGTTATCCGTTCGAGAAGGTATGGTAGCTTTGAAGTCACTGCACCTTCCCTCGCACTCGAAGAGGGCGATGGCCCCACCATGGATGCATCGAAGGCCGCGTTCGAGATGGCGGGTGTTGGTCCTGAAGATATTGATGTTGCACAATTACAGGATACCGAGTCCGGTGCAGAGGTCATGCACATGGCAGAAAATGGATTTTGTGAACATGGGGAACAGGAAGCAATGCTGGCCAATGGAGACACAGAAATCGGTGGCCGCTTCCCTGTCAATACAGACGGAGGGTGCCTCGCTAACGGTGAACCCATTGGTGCATCAGGTCTGCGCCAGGTCTATGAGAATGTACTACAGCTTCGCGGCGATGCGGGTGAACGACAGGTTCCAGATGATCCCAAAGTTGCCTACACACACGTTTATGGTGCCCCTGGAATCAGTGGCGTAACCATACTTTCAAAATAGTAAAGAATACTTTTAAGATAGCCTTACATAGAAGAGGGAATAAGAATGGCAGCACATGATCACGAAGTCGTATCGATTTACGGCCATAGCGAAGAGCAAAAAAATGAACTGATGACCCGGGCACCGGAATGTGTGCTGATGTGGGCGACCAAGGATGGCTGGCCAGTTGGCGTTGTGCATTCATTCGTCTGGCGTGACGGCAAAATATGGATCACGTTTTCCTCCCACCGGCATCGTGCTGCGGCTATTAAGCGGGACAACCGAGTATCGGTGACGGTGAGTGGTGCGGCCTCGCAGGACCCTGATTGTGCAAGAGGCGCGGTTACAGTGAAAGGTCATGGTACGTTCCACGATGACGAAGAAACCAAAGAATGGTTCTATCGTGCGCTGGCACACAAGGTTTCTCCTACCAACAAGGAGGGCGAAGACGACTTTTACAACCTGCTGAAATCGCCTCTGCGAACAGTGCTAGAGGTAGTGCCGGAAAAATGGATCTCGTTTGACGCAGCAAAGTCTGCGAAAGACCGCGCTGGCCTGTTGAGTGATGACGAGAAAACGCCACCCCTTAGCTCAGATGTTGTTCGGATGAAAAAAGAGCGCGAGAAGCGAGGAATGGAACCGAGGGATCCCAATGACTAGTAATATTGAAGACAGGATTGCAGTACAGGATGTTATGTTGCGTTATGCAGAGTCCGTTGATGATAAAGACTATGATGGTTACCGGGCGCTCTTCGTTGAAGATGTCGAAGTAGTGGGCATGGGCGCTGAACCCATGAACGGGATGGAAACGTTTTATCCCTGGTGGAAGGAGGCGATCGACAAATACGATGCCACTCAGCACATGCTGAGCCCGACGCTGGCCACTATCTCGGGAGATGAAGCTAAAACCCGAACCGATGTGCAGGCAACGCATTACCCCAAAGGGGATAGTGTCACCACCATCACCCTATGGGCGACGTATAAAACGGATATGCGACGTGTAGACGGCGAATGGAAGATCAGTCGGCACGAACTGGTATCACGAGGAATGCAAAAGCTACCCTGATACGCGAACCTGCGTGCCTTGGTAATCTCTCTCGCTTCAGTCATCTCGACCGAAGCGGAGAGATCTCCTGCTCGCGACAACCCTCGACCCCGTCATCTCGACCGAAGCGGAGAGATCTCGACCTGCCTCCCACCCCGTCATCTCGACCATCCCCCCGTCATCTCGACCGAAGCGGAGAGATCTCCTGCTCGCGACAATCCTGACTAAAGCGTAAAAAAGTCCGCCCGAGGCGTCATAGTCTCATCATAAACCGGCTCTTTATAATCACACCGAAACTTGTTGTTATCAGCGCCTGCAAGACCAAACTCCTGCAAAAGCCCGCCCATGTTCTTGTAATTATCATGCTGAAAGTGAGCCGCCAGGGAAGCTTCATCATCCCATAGCTCATAGACAGCGATTCGACCTGCAACGCAGGGGTCTTTAGAGAAAACATAAGCCTGGCAACCGGGTTCATCATCCCGCGTGGCCTGCTGTAATGGTTTGGCTTTTTCGATGGCCTCATCAATTCTTGATGGGTCTGCCAGGTCAATCGTTCCTGCGATGATAATCATGAATGCTACCTTAGGTTAAAAAGCGCCTAATAAACCATGTAACCAATAGCATTGGCAACTTCAACGCGACATTAGCGCTAAAGTTCTGAAACAGCCGACCCCAGAAGAACACGAGAATAAATCCTGTGGAAAGGCATTAGGGCGCGAAAGAGTAGTGGCCGTCGTCCCTCGTCCCCCGATTTACGCACAACGGCTGATCCGAAATATAGCCTCGTTATTCCAGATGATAGCGCTTCGACCATGAGCCAGGATCTGGTTGCAGCGCTGATATCGGCCAGCAGGATTTCATTGGCAAGGCGCTTTTCAACCTCCCAGGCAGAGAATTTTTGGGTTTTGTCTGCGGCCAGATCTGCTGTCGACTGATTGTCAGCATGGCGGCCAAACGCAAGGCCCAGAAGGATTCTTTCAGGCCTGAATCCGTTGCTGTTGTAGAAAGCGATGATGAAGCGCGCCAGATCAACGTTACTCTGGACGGTAGTGCTGTAGCAGTCTGAGTAGTGCTGCTGGACATACTCGTGCAGGAGAGTCCCGGCGGGAACGTCACAGGCGAGAATAGTCACAGGGTTAACCTCCGAATTGCCGGTCCAGTTTAGCAGTATCGACCGTCGCGACGAGCTTCATTCCACTTTGTCTGGTATGGGTACACTGGTTTACACTGCAGGCTTCTTTATCAGATAGGCGACGCTGCCACGACCATGAATCGTCTCTTTTTTATTATGCTGCTACTTTGTATGAGCAATGCCAGCCGTGCCGCGGTGGAAGTAACCCAGGGGGGAGCGGGACAATGCTTCAGTGTTGTCGACGAGATAAAACGTAACTGGTTTGAAGTGAAGCGTCACCTGCTACCGGACACGGGGAATATTCAAACCCCTGAAAAAGACAATTTTGTCTGCGTTTCGAGCGCCAACGCAAGGAACGCCATGGAAACCAGAACAGCAAGCACTTCAGCCCTGCGATGTTTTAGTAATCCGATGAGCAGGGGGTTGGATTTTTGTTGTGACGAGGGGTTGGTCTCCTGTGCGCAGCTAAACCCCTATCTTTTCCCTGAAGATAACAAACGACCCGGAAATGATCGGGTCTATGAACCGCCGGCATCAAGCTGGGTGAAACCCCCGAGTGAGGGTGACCAATGGAAGAGCAACTAACAGGAGATTGAACATGTTGGACCTGGATTTATCTGGAAGGAGAGCGGTTGTCACCGGTGCGAGTCTTGGTATCGGTGAAGCCGTGGTTAAGGAGCTGGCAGACATGGGTGCCCAGGTAACATTCTGTGCAAGAAGTCAGGATGCGGTAGACAAGCTTGCGGGCTATTCGGACAAGGTCACAGGGTTAACGGCGGACATGGGTGATAAAGCGTCGACAGAAACCTTCTTGGATGCAGTGGAGGAAGGAGGCGGCGCAGATATTCTGGTGAATAATGTAGGCGCCTCGCCATCGCGCAATTTTCTCTACATGACCGACGAAGAATGGCAGGAGCTTCACGAACTAAACCTGTTGTCTGCAATCCGATGTACCC
>JABBBA010000168.1 GCA_018607685.1 K189A clade bacterium
CGGTCTCGAAATGACTGTCAAACTTCAGGTGACGAGCAGCTGCAACGAACAGAATACTCATCGAAAGGCAGTTACCATGACCCGCCATAAACGTTTCTTCTGCAGTACCTGTCAAACCGGCATCATATTGAATATGACGCTCGTCATCGTTGAAGAAATACTGGCCAAGTTGCAGGAACTTTCGGGCATCTCCCCACGCCGGATCGATCCGCTCTTCGAGTACCAGCTTCATCTCATTGCTGAGTTGCAGTATCGCGGTTTCCGGATCTTCTACTTCAACATCTACGAACAGGGCATCAAGGCGGCGCTTGGTTTCTGGATCTTCAATAACCGGATCAACCGACACACACCCGCTCAGCACGCAGCACAGAATCAAGCCCGCAAAAATTGGCGTATCCCTCGTCATAGGAGATGTTATCGTCCGATCCCGTGGAAAAGGCAAGGGTTTGTAATCTGTGCAACTGAAGCAATAAAAAAGCCCGCATATAGCGGGCTTCCGGGTCTGGTCACTGGACTTGATCTTCGGTCAGGATTCGCCGTCATCTCCCATTTGAGACTGCAAATAGTTTTGCTGGCCGGTCTCCTTAATCAGGCTTAACTGGGTTTCTATCCAATCAACATGTTCTTCTTCACTCTCCAGGATTTTCTCGAATAGCTCACGCGACACGTAGTCTGACTGGCCTTCGCAAAAGGCAATGGCTTCGCGAAGAACCGGTAGTGCGATCATTTCCTGTTCGAGGTCACATACCAGCATTTCTTCAACTGTTTCGCCGATCAAAAGCTTACCGAGGTCCTGCAGATTCGGCAGCCCCTCCAGAAACAGGATTCTTTCCATGAGCCAGTCTGCATGCTCCATCTCTTCGATGGACTCCTGCTTTTCCTTCTTGGCGAGTTTCTTAAGCCCCTTGTCATCCAGAATTTTTGCATGGAGAAAGTACTGGTTGATCGCAGTAAGCTCGTTTCTCAGCACTTTGTTGAGATGTTCGATAATCTCAGGATTTTGGGGTTTCATTGGACTTCTCTGGCGTTACTTAAAGACGCATCATAGGCTTTTTGAAGGCCGTTTCCAATTTATTCTTTATAAATCAATAACTTGATAATAGGACGCATTCGCAGGGGGTACTGCAAATAGACTTGATATTACGAATCGTTCTCATTTACAATTAGCCCATGATTATCTGTGTCTGCAAGAACGTTAACAGCCGCCAGCTGAAGGAATGCCTGCAGCGAGGAATGTCGCTCGATGATATTTCTGAGGAAATGGGTTTGGGAACGGGTTGTGGCCGCTGCCTTGAATACGCATTTACTATTGCAGAAAAAGAAGCCCCGCTGATCGCTCGCGAAAGCGCCGCTTAGTTAAGCCCCTCTCTCAAGCAACATCCTTTATCGTCCAGATAATGGCGTCTTCGTTGATGACAACATCTGCCCGTTTCATTTGCTGAAAAGATGCCAATGCACCCAGCCAGAGTTCTTTCCATATCGTAAGCACGATCGCCCGGTCTTCCGGTTCCAGACCTCGTGTAATGCGTAGTCCGCTTTGAATAATCCGCAACGTACTACCGCTGCGTTCGACAATCGATTCATCACCGAGCCCGGCAAACATTCTGCTCAGATATTCTCCCGCAGAGGAAAGATCACCATCTTCTGTACCAAGGAGTTCGCGCGTCTGGGCGAAATACTGCAAACCTATTAGCCTCGCAGCCCTGCCCCCCAGTTCTTTTGTTGGCACCGCACCAATGACTCCATGAAGCTCTATCAGTCCATTGCGAATATATTCCAGCGCATAATTTCGGTTCGCTTTCAGAAGCCTTTCTTCGCCCCAAATATCGGAAGGTAGTTGGGGCTGATCTTCCTGACTAAAGACAGGTGGCAACTCATCGGAAAACTGCAGTCGCTCACCCTCTAGAAGGTCACGATCAAACTCCTTAAAGTAACCACAGAGTCCAAACTCTCCGGTCATGTCTTCGGAGACGCAGACAAAACCCAGCCGGGGGTTGTTAAGGGAAACCCCATTTTCAGCGTACCAGCCGTTAAGGAAGCCCCGGCTGACTTCAACAGGTATACCGCAGATCGTCGGCCCATCGTACATCCAGCGAGGATACCTGAACCTCACCCAGGCTTTGTGGTCATTTTCAGCAATGTATTCAACCGGGACACCCAATCGTAGACGTCACTTCGTTCACGGTTCGATGAGATCATGAGCTGTAATCCAAGCAGAAACGCATGATGCATTTCTGCCTGAGCCTGGATGCCTGAAGAATTGTGATCCCTGGCGTTCATCAATGCTTTCCTTTTGTCTATGCCCACCTGTGGTGCCAGACATTAGCACTCATTCCACCCGATGCCAGAAAATGGTGCGTGGAAGGTTTCAAAACAACCAAATTACGCGGGTTTAACATCGGGAAAGTTGGCACCCTCTTTGCATTTAATAAGATGATTCCAGCAAAGGAGATGTTTATCGGAAAACAAAAAGAGATGTAAGAAAATTGACATGCCAGCGGGGGTTTCCTCCCTCTCCCTCGCTGGTTCAATTTTTGTCCAACCACACTGATCCCACATGTACAAAATTGCAGGTAAACTAGCGCTAATTTAGTCGGTTTAAGGAATCCCTATGCGCTACCTGATTGCACTCGTTTGTACCGCACTATTGAACTCAACGGCATTGGCCGACGGCACACCTGAGGCAACCCTCGACAGGTACCTCGCTGTTCTGACGGGACAAGACCTTACCGGCATCTCAACCCTGATGGATTCAAGCAGCATGAAAAGCCTGAAGAAATCCATGGATGAGTCCATTGCGTACCAGGCCAATTTTGGTGAGTACGGTTTACAGCGCCGAGTTTTTGGCAAGAAGGTTTCCATGAGTGAGGTGACCAAAACCCCGGCTGAGGTTTACCTGAAGGCACTTGCCGGTGAAATCCTAAAGGCTGCGCGCTCACAACACCTTACGGTCACCGACCGGGAGATCATCGGAAAAATTCAGGAAAATGACAATCTGGTACATATCGTCGCCAGGCTCAAGATGGTCCAGGATGACCATCAGGGAACAGATATTCTGGTATATACCCTGGTCAAAGAGAACGATGAGTGGAAGCTCAAGTTTCCTGCCACGATTAAACAGATGCTGACGGTTATTGAGAGCACGGCTCGGCAGCGCAGGTGATCCCTAAGGCATAACTGACTTGGCTTACTAACGATCCCGCAACAGGGCGAGCCATAGAATGACCAGCGACCGATAGACCAACTCAATAACAGGCTAAACGCGCCACTAACTAGTTAAATCTCCTCTGAACTCAATTCTCTGATTGTTGATTTTACCATTTCGATTTTCCCTTTTAGATTGAGTTACTTTCGCCTCCTCCGTGGAGACAACTCAGAATAATAAAAGCGGAATCAATGTAAGTGAGTCAGAAATGCATTCCGGTACATGAAGAATCACTTCATCTAAGAGAGCAAAATCGGTCCTTCGCACGGTACCCTGCAGGTGGAGACCATTTTTACTATGTGAATTGCTAAAAGGGTAACCTCTTTGGTTTGACTCACGCTTTGCTGCTTTTCAGCGGTAACCTAATCCGAGTCTCCATAGTGCTTTAAGGGCAAAACAGGAACTACAAGACTCTCGAAACCTGCAGAGTAGATGACCAGCAATCCAGCACAGATATACCCTACATAGTCGAGGCCATTAGCAAACGCAAGGGTGAGGATCAGAGCCAACAGAGCGGGAATACCAGTCCAATAGACTATATCCAGCTCAATCAACTTGTGACAGTAACCACAACGAGCCCCTCTGGGAAGCTCTACTGTCTCGAGTTCACCGTGCTCACATTGTGGGCATGCTCTTTTTTTATGATGCATGTGAAAGGTGATCAGGCCGCAAGACCTGATCACAACTCAGGCTACTATTCGTCGCTGAATGAAGCAGCAGCGGAATAAACACCATAGGTCGTCATAGACCTGGTAAACAGGTATCCACCTACAGTTCTTACGCCCGAGTGTGCGGCAAAACTGCCAATCGCCGCAAGTACTGGTAGTAAGCCGCCGTTGACGGATTTCATTTCTTTCGGTGTAAGCTCTCTTATCGAATCGGTCATTTATTTCTCCTAATGAATATCAATTAGCTAACTAAAAGTCAGCTCATTCATTAGAGCCCGCAGGCTATCTGAGTGTCCGGTGGAAAACTCGCCTTATAGCGTAGTCCAAACGCCACTATCTTTGCAGACCTATCTCTATCTTAAATGCCGGTTAACCCTCTAGCGCGACAAACATTCCCTACAAATTGTAGATCGTGCAACGCTGACAAGAATTAGAACAGGGTACTGGCAAGCGGCGATACGAATTTCTTTTAGGCATAAAAAAACCCCAGTCGCTTTCGCAACTGGGGTTCTCTTAAATAATGCCTGACAATGTCCTACTCTCACATGGGAACTCCCACACTACCATCGGCGC
>JABBBA010000228.1 GCA_018607685.1 K189A clade bacterium
AATTTACTTGTCGGGACAATAATGAAATCAGGATAATTTCTGTCGAGTACGAACATAAAGGCTGGCAGGTACCCTGTAAGGTTAAATATGAGAAACCCGCACAGGGCCTGACTGAATACCCCTGGAGCGCACAGGCGTCACCTGGCTACTGCGAAGACCGGGCAGCGTTTCTGGCCGGCAAGCTGGAAAACTGGGGTTGGGCTTGTGAAGAATCGTCTGCGGGGAGTGAAGAGCCCTCTGCGGATGGTGAATAGCCCTAAAGCCTTCCTTTATCGAGCTCCAGTTTTCCTTTAGCGACGTTGATTCGTAGTAGATCACTCGCACCCTCAACGAATCGCAGGGATCTGGCTTCCCTGTAAAGTTTTTCAAGTGGGTGACCGGTAACCAGCGCCTGGCCACCAAATAACTGTAGACCCTGGTCTACCACCCTGCCCGCTGTCTCCGTCGTAAACACTTTCGTCATTGCTGTTTCATTAACAGAGTTTTCACCGCTGTCGACAATCCTCGCTGTTCGATACAGGGCACTCCGTGCCACGAAGGTCTCAATTCGCATATCTGCAAATCTCAAGCGGACGCCCTCTTTGTCAGCCAGAGGAATACCTGAGCGGTGCGGGGATTTAATATGTTTCTCGATGTAATCGAGAACAAACAGACACATTCCTGATGCCTGTGCTGACACCATCAGACGTACGTTACCTATATTAGCCAGCGCCCTCGGCATACCTTCCCCAAGCTCACCAATAACGTTACTGATCGGTACCGTAACATTGTCGAAGGTCATCGACACATGACTGCTACCATCAAGCGACGTGAACCGCCGATCGATCGCCACCCCCTCCGCCTGGCGATCGATCACCACCATGGCGGTACCAGCTTTAGCGCCGTCTGGCTGCTCAACGTTAACCAGGGCCGAAATGAAATCTGCCGAGCCACCACCCGTGACATAGGACTTCTGACCGTTAATCACCAGCGTGTCACCGGTCACCACGCCCCAGGTTGCCCGGGGCGCACTATCGGGTTCGGTAAACGCAAACGCGCCTTTTTTCTCCCCCCTCAGAACCGGCTCCAGGTACCCTGATTTAAGATCCCCCTGAACAGCATGAAGCACCCCCGGACCCGGTCCAAAGATATAACGCGTCAAGGGTAGATTAGTACTGCTAAACAACTCACGTAAAACAGTCAGCTCAAGTGTCGAAGCCGGTGTACCACCAAACTCTGCCGGTTGTGTTTTATAAAAAAAACCGGCTTCCCTGGATGCTTCCCTGACGGTATTGATCGCGTCTTCACCCTCTTCAGAGTTCCCCTCATCACTTCCTTCAGGGCCGAGAGGTCTGATCACTTTATCGACAAAATCTTCCGCCTGGCGCATTACCGCAACCACTGCCTCTGGCAAGTTATCAGGCATCTATTTTCCCTAATTGTTTTAACGTGCAATCAAATCAGTTTACTTAACCACTCGCAAGCAACCCCACACTACATTGCCGGCGACATATTGCCGTCTATGTTGATGGCTGTCCCCGAAACAAATCCGCAATCGTCGGAGCAAAGAAGACAGGCCAGGTTCGCACATTCTTCCGCTTCACCGTACCTTCCGATCGGAACTGACTTCTTGCCAGCCCTTGCCACAAATTCATCAAAAGACTCTTCCCGCGGCTTGCTGTCATAGCCACGTTGAATTTGATCTGACTTAATTAATCCAATGTTGAATCCGTTCACCAGTATGTTGTGAGGTGCACCTTCACCCGCCAGAACTTTGGTCAACGCCATGCCCGCTGCACGGGTAACCGACGTCGGCGCACTGCCCCTGGCCGGCGTTTTGGCGAGCGTATTAAGCATGTTGATGATTCGCCCCCAGCGACGTTCTTTCATTCCCGGGAACACCAGCCTGGACATGCGTACTGCTGCCATTAACTTAAGGTCAAAATCATACTGCCACTCTTCGTCGGTGATCGATTCAAACTCACCGGCCTTCGCATGCCCGGCATTATTAATAAGTATGTCCACCTTCCCGAATGTTTCGATACAGGAGTTGAAAACCGACTGGATCTGGTCAGCCTGGCTGACATCGCACGTGAGCCCTAAAGAATCTGCGCCCGTCTCAAGCTTGATTCGATTAGCGGCCTGCACCACCTCGGTTTCGTTTCTTGCCACGATGCAAACCTGCGCGCCACTTGCGGCAAACTTGTGCGCCATGGCAAACCCAAGCCCTTTACTGCCTCCCGTGACAAGGGCCACCCGCCCATCCATTCTCAATTCCATCAATACAGCTCCGGTTAATTCACTTCATGTTACCGTATCATGAGGCTCAACCTAATCCAGGACCCAGGAGAACAGCAATGGATATCTACCACATCTGGTGTGACCTGAAGCCTGGCATCAGAGATACAACATTTACCGAAGCGGCAGATGCCTACCTGAAACAACTCGTTCAAACAGGTTCACTGCAACAGTATCGAATCACCAGGCGCAAGCTTGGGCTGGGTATACCCGAACTGGGAGAATTTCACCTGATGCTCGAGTTTGAAGGGCTTGCACAACTGGATGAAGCATTCACGACGGTCGCCTCAAGAGATGAACCGGTTGAAAGCTTTCATCACTCGGTGAACAGCCTTGTGAGCTCAATCAAGTTTGCCTTATACCGGGACTTTCCTGATTCAGTCCGCCTAACAGGTGAAGAAAAATTCTGATGGCAACTAAAAGACTTGTATCCGATGTCTGTTAAAGGGAGTTGCCTCTGCGGGAGGGTCACGTTTGAAGTTGATCACTTCACAGGACCCTTCGAAATCTGTCATTGCAATCGTTGCCGCAAGGTTTCAGGTAGCCGGGGTGTCGCCGCGATAGGTTGCAATCCAAAAGACTTTCGGTTGTTAACCGGCGGCGACTGCATCAATACTTTCGACGCGCCAATACTCCATAGACCACCGGCATACCGGGTTTATTTTTGCATGCATTGCGGCTCACCTGTTCCACCGGCGGTTCCGGAAGGAGAGTTTATGGAGATTGCTGCGGGTCTACTGGATGACTCGCCCGAAATGAAACCAGACAAACACATCTTCACAGAACACACTCCTCACTGGGACGAGATTCTGGACGACCTGCCCCAGTTAACGTTTGAAGCACTAGTCAAGCTGAGAAGTAAATCTAACGACTAGGTCCGGCCTCACCCCTTTATTTCTTTGTTATCAACAATAAATGCAGGGACCAAAACCCTTGTATTCCTCACTTCTCAATCCAGACACGATCAAGGTCCAGTGAGATATTTCCCAACTGCTCGTCCCCAACATGAATGAAACTCACGCAATAATTACCTTTATAAACAGCTATTTACAGGCGTCTTCATAGAGTTTCCACATTATCCGCATCATAAATTGGAAATGTTCTGACTTACCCAAAGGTTATCCACAAGTAATCCACCGCTGGTTGCAATCGTTTCAATAGCCAGATTGTGAGAACCTCTGTAAATTGTATTTCGACGGTTGAGGGAGGTTAGGAGGACCGGAAACGGGAAACCAAACCAAGCTCAAACCGAAAGACCTGTGCCGGGTCGCAGTCGCCAGGGCAAGGGCGGCTTAAGGGTTACCGGGTGTCACCTTCGGGAGGCAGCGGAACATGGAACCTTCGGGAGAAGTGGAACGCAGACCGGATATCCGACTCACTACAACAGAGGGCGATCGACCCCTAGTAGTGGAGACGTAGCAAGGCGTCTTAAAATAACGGCTCGCTGGGCCAGGTTGCGGAAATCGCCAGAGACGTTTGGCACGATGGAAACAGCCACCCGCGGCAGGAAGCAGACGTGGAGACTAAAGGAAACGACGGGCCTCGGCCGGAAGTGGACAATAGAGGAAGCAGAACGCAGAGAGCCGCACGAGTCCGACCAGGGTCTAGACCCTGGTCATGGACTCAACCCGGGCCGAAAGGTTCGGAGGATAGACCAAGCAATGGAGGGAACGTCCCTTGGGACCTACTGACATTGTCCCGGCCAAAATCCGAAAGAAACCCTGCCTCGGCGGGGTTTTTTTTGTCCTGAATTTCATCCCGGGTCAGATTCAACTTCAGCCCCTATCTCCGCAGCTGAGATGAGGTGCTATCCTTCCCGTTTTAGCCGGTTTCACAATGAAACTAACCCACACCCTAATTTCGGAGTCCACCCGTGAACGTTGAATTTCATTTTGATTTTGGCAGCCCCAATGCCTACCTGAGCCATCGCGCCATACCTGCCATAGAAGAACGTACCGGTGTGAAATTCACCTATGTGCCGGTTCTGATCGGCGGCGTATTTAAGGCCACGGGAAATGCTTCGCCGGCGGTGACAATGCAGGGGATTAAAAATAAAGGCGAGTACCAGAAAATTGAAACAGCGCGTTTTTTAAACAAACACAACATCACTGACTACAACCAGAACCCCTTTTTCCCGGTTAATACCCTGCAGATTATGCG
>JABBBA010000302.1 GCA_018607685.1 K189A clade bacterium
GTAATTGATCGTTCTACGCAACGCGTAACGTTCATGGCCTCAACCGAAGGCGGTGTGGAAATTGAAAAAGTTGCAGAGGAAACACCCGAAAAAATTCTACGGGCAACAATCGATCCAATGACCGGAGCCAGTCCCTACCAGGGCCGGGATATAGCATTCCAACTCGGGCTTCAAGGCAAACAGATTAATCAGTTTGCCAGTATTTTCATGGGACTCGCGAAGTTATTCGACGAATGCGATATCGCACTGATCGAAATTAACCCTCTTGTTGTGACCGAAGATGGCGACATTCATTGTCTGGATGCGAAACTGTCCATAGACGGCAACGCACTTTATCGACAAAAACGTATTGGTGAAATGCGAGACCATTCCCAGGAAGACGAACGGGAAAATCAAGCATCAGAGTTTAACCTCAACTACGTTGCTCTCGAAGGTAACATCGGTTGTATGGTTAATGGTGCAGGCCTGGCCATGGGGACAATGGACCTCGTGAAACTTCACGGCGGACAGCCCGCCAATTTCCTCGATGTTGGTGGCGGCGCTACCAAGGAAGCTGTCAGTGAAGCCTTCAAGATTATTCTCTCCGATGAAGGCGTGAACGCGGTGCTCATCAATATCTTTGGTGGAATCGTACGGTGCGACATTATTGCCGAGGGAATCATCGGTGCGGTCAAGGATGTCGGTGTCACCGTTCCGGTAGTCGTTCGATTTGAAGGAAACAACGCGGCGCTGGGTGTAACAACCCTCGCTGAAAGTGATGTGGATATTATTGCAGCAACGAGTCTTACTGACGCAGTTGAACAGGCAGTAAAAGCGGCAGGAGGTGCGTAATGAGTATTCTGATTGATAAATCGACAAAGGTTATTTGTCAGGGTTTTACCGGGTCCCAGGGAACGCTTCATTCAGAGCAGTCCATGGCATACGGAACAAAAATGGTTGGCGGAATTACACCGGGTAAAGGTGGCCAGGAACATTTAGGTCTGCCGGTATTCGATACTGTTCGGGAAGCTGTCGAGAAAACCGGTGCTGAAGCATCTGTGATCTATGTGCCTGCTCCCTTCGCGAAGGACGGAATGCTCGAAGCTGCGGCTGCTGGTATCAAGCTTATCGTGTGTATTACAGAAGGCGTACCGACGCTTGATATGCTTGTTGTTAAGGCAAGCCTGGATGCGCAGGGTGTTCGCCTGATCGGGCCAAACTGTCCCGGCGTGATTACGCCGGGTGAGTGCAAGATTGGTATTATGCCGGGTGATATTCATCTGCCGGGTAAGGTCGGTATTGTTTCCCGTTCAGGTACGCTGACTTATGAAGCCGTGAAGCAAACAACTGATCTTGGTTTTGGGCAGAGCAGCTGTGTCGGCATTGGTGGTGATCCGATTCCAGGCAGTAATTTCATCGATATCCTCGAGATGTTTGAAGCGGATCCACAGACCGAAGCGATCGTTATGGTAGGTGAGATAGGTGGAACAGCGGAAGAAGAAGCTGCTGAGTTCATCAAATCAAACGTCACCAAGCCGGTTGTCGGTTATATCGCTGGTGTCACGGCGCCTCCGGGCAAGCGTATGGGGCATGCCGGTGCAATTATCGCCGGTGGCAAGGGAACCGCGGATGAAAAATTCGCATCCCTTCAGGCTGCTGGTGTGCATACGACGAAGAGCCTTGCCGATATCGGTAAGACGCTTCAGGAACTCACCGGCTGGTAAATTCCGGCTCGACTATTAAAAGGCGGCCGATGGCCGCCTTTTTTTTCAGGTGAAAATTCTATGAAAACAGTATTGATGTTGCTTACCTGTTTTACGCTTGTATCAGGATGTGCCGTCCAGCACGACAGCATGAACGCCACGCTGTGGGTCCAGACCTCAGCGGAGTACCAGGGCAACTCAGAGATGGTCTTTAATGTCGCCGAATCCAGGTTGTCCCAGTTGAGGGATAAGCAGGATGTAACAGCTGACATGGATCAGGCGAAGTCTTTGGGCTGTGCTGCCGGAGCTTCATGCCCGGCGCTGGCTTCGGCCGATCTTATGCCTGCCGTGGTGCTTGATATTGATGAAACTGTTCTTGATAACAGCGCATATCAGGCGAGGCTTATAAAAAATGGCGGACAGTGGCAACCTGGCAGCTGGGATGATTGGGTCTCTGAGAAGGCGGCCATTCCTGTTCCTGGCGCACTGGCGTTTGTTGAGCGTGCCCGGCTGGAAGGAGTCTCAGTCATTTATGTTACCAATCGCCGGTGCTCTGTGCGTCAAAGTCCAGGCGAGTCATCTACTAACGACCCGTGCCCGCAGAAGTCGGACACACTTGAGAACCTGATCACCGCCGGGTTTCCACCGCTGGCGTCTTCGGACCTGTTGATCCTTCGGGGTGAACGACCAGAATGGGACACCTCTGAAAAGCAGGCCCGAAGGCAGCACATCGCCGAGCGCTATCGAATAATGATGTTGATCGGCGATGACCTCGGTGATCTTGCGTCCAACATTAAAAAATCCAGCGTTGAAGAGCGGGCGCAGTTTGTTTCGACTCATCAATCTCTGCTGGGGGAGTACTGGTATCAGCTCACGAACCCTACCTATGGGAGCTGGCAGCGAGCGCTCGACGGCGGACAGCGTGAGGGTTTCCTTCGAGTCAATTAAATTGATGATCCCGAGGGTAGTGTTCTGGACCCGCGGGACATGAGCCATCTTTTTGATGAAGAAACCGTACTCCTGGATAACCGGTCACACGCCGATGGTCTGTCAATGGGGCTAGTCTGGTGCGTTGTACACGAGCACGATGGCGGTATCGACGTACTGTCCCTTGAGGGTGGTGGAACCAGATTTGAGATATATCTCCCCTGTATTAGCCCATCGGGCCCTTGAAAAAATACCCCGTTGACCCCATTTCCGGTGGTAGCTTCGAATAACAAGGTAACGAAATGAGCACTGCGCAAAAAGAAACGATGGGTTTTCAAACAGAAGCAAAACAGCTTCTGCACCTGATGATTCATTCCCTGTATAGCAATAAGGAAATTTTCCTGCGGGAGCTTGTCTCCAATGCCAATGATGCGATCGACAAGCTTCGATTCGAGTCGCTATCTAACCCGGAACTCGCATCGGCCAGCGATGAGTTACGTATTCGCATTGATGTCGACGAGGATGCGAAAACAGTAACGGTATCCGATAACGGCATCGGCATGACCCGTGACGAAGCAATTTCGCACCTGGGCACGATTGCAAAATCAGGCACAGCGCAGTTTCTGGAATCTCTCACCGGCGATGAGAAACAGGATTCACAGCTTATCTGTCAGTTTGGCGTCGGTTTCTACTCCACGTTTATCGTCGCCGACAAGGTCGTGGTCGAAACCCGCTCCGCAAAAGCAGGTAAGGGCGAAGCGGTACGCTGGACCTCTGAAGGTGAGGCGAACTTTGAGGTTGAGACAATAGAGCGTGAAGAGACTGGTACCTCGGTAATCCTTCACCTCAAAGCAGATGAAACCGAGTTTGCCGATGGCTGGCGGCTTAGAAACATTGTGAAAAAATATGCGGACCATGTTCCGGTTCCGGTTGTAATGAAACAAATGGCCACAGAGGAAGATAAAGAACCTGAAGACGAAGTGGTCAACTCTGCGAAGGCGCTCTGGACGAGGTCGCGTACCGATGTCTCAGACGACGAGTACAAGGAATTCTATAAGCTTGTCTCTCACGATTTCCAGGACCCACTGAACTGGAGCCACAATAAGGTAGAAGGGAAGCTGGACTACACCAGTCTGCTCTACATTCCGGCCCAGGCGCCCTTTGACCTGTATCAACGAGAATCACCCCGAGGCCTGAAGTTATATGTGCAGCGAGTCTTCATCATGGATGATGCGGAGCAGTTTCTGCCGCTGTACCTCAGATTTATCCGGGGGATTGTCGATTCCAACGACCTGTCGCTGAATGTTTCCCGGGAGATACTCCAGAAGGACCCAGCCATCGATTCCATGCGTAGTGCACTCACGAAACGCTCACTCGACATGATCGAGAAGCTGGCGGGTGACGAAGAAAAGTACCAGGCGTTCTGGGATGAGTTTGGTCAGGTGCTAAAAGAAGGTCCTGCAGAGGATCACGGTAACCGTGAAAAAGTGGCAGGACTGCTACGGTTCGCAACCACGGAATCGAAGGGCGTTACCCAGAACCAGTCGCTAAAGGCTTACATTGAGCGAATGAAGCCTGAACAGGACAAGATCTATTATGTGGCGGCGGAAAACTATCACATGGCCGCCAATAGCCCGCATCTTGAGATTTTCAGGAAGAAAGGTCTGGAGGTTATTCTGCTTCACGATCGGATCGATGAATGGCTAGTGAGTCATCTGGCAGAGTTCGACGGAAAGCAATTTCAGGACGTAGCAAAAGGTGAACTTGACCTGGGTGACCTGGAAGATACTGAAGAAAAGCAACACCAGGAAGAGACT
>JABBBA010000344.1 GCA_018607685.1 K189A clade bacterium
CCCGAGTCCATGATCTGGCTGACATGCGCGCCGGCATCGCCAAGGCTGGGCAGGCAAAACTCACTGGTGATCGCCTTGGCGACTGCCTCAATACTCTGGTTAAAGAATCGAAGTGTAAACAGTCCCCGGCCACCTGTTTTTATCGAGAGACGGATAAACGTTTCAACCGGTTCTTCTCCGAGGCCATCTGCGATCGCCTGCAGACTTTCACTGGGACCACCGATGTAATTAGGCTTGTCATCCTCTCCCAGGAAGAATATCTGGTCTGCCGAGATAAGCGGCCCTTTTTCCTTCGCATGCTCAACAAGCCGTGCAACAAACTCAGGGTCCTGAATCGCGGCAAGACGCTCATCGAAAGACTTGTCCGCCAGTTCATTCCAGGGTCCACCACGGAACGGCAGGTAGGCCTGCAGGCCAGTCACAAAGCCGGAAGAGCGCGGAATAGCAATGGCGTTGACGTCCATACCCTCATCACGCATTCCCATGATCAGTTTCTCAACCTTGTCTCCGTAGCTATTGGTTCGACCGGTACCATGGCTGAACAGGACTCTAGCCTCTCCGGCTTCTTTGCGTATGAGTTCCATTTCGCCTTCGAAGTCGGACCCGAAATTAGTGACGTTCTGCATGAGGCCGCCCTGCTCCCCAACCGCTTTCGCAATTTCTACCAGTTCATCATGCTCGGCGTGAGTACCGGGCACATGTCGGCCATCAGGAATGTAGTGGCCCAGGAATCTTGAGGTCGAGAATCCGACGGCGCCATCCTTGACGGCCTGTCTGACGATCTCAGCCATTTGCTGTTTTTCATCTTCAGTAGGCTGCTGGTCTATGCCACGTTCGCCCATCACGTAATAACGAATGGCACAGTGGCCAACAAGACCCGCAACGTTAATAGCCGGGTTCAATGTCTCCAGCTCATTCAGGTAATCACCATAATGCTCCCAGTTCCAGGAGAGCCCGGACATAATCGCGTCCTTTGGAATATCTTCGACCGTTTCCATCATACTGGCCAGAAAATCGCGGTCGTCTGGCTTAACCGGCGCGAAGGTTACGCCACAGTTGCCAAGCAGCGCGG
The DNA here is from genome assembly GCA_018607685.1 of K189A clade bacterium. Classification (GTDB taxonomy): domain Bacteria; phylum Pseudomonadota; class Gammaproteobacteria; order Pseudomonadales; family Azotimanducaceae; genus UBA9659. Next base: position 1,073 of record JABBBA010000344.1, read on the forward strand.
TCGTCACCCCATGCCAACTGATCGGAGTAAGCATCGGATCCCAGGCGATCTGGGCATCCAGGTGGGTATGCACGTCAATGAATCCGGGCGTCACAATGTGCCCCGCCGCATCAATTTCCTTCTGGCCTTTCTCCGCTATCTCCCCGATAGCAGCAATCTGGTTTCCATCAATGGCAATATCTGCGCTGTAAGGTTCTGCACCTGTACCGTCTACGACCAGGCCATTACGAATCACTAAATCATGCATACTTTTATCTCCTTCGTTTCGAGTGTCTTTTTACCATAGTGAGGATCACAGCTGCACCAGAGAATGGCCTACCATTAGTACCTTGTATGGAAGCGCAGCCTTAACGCAACCACAACCTTGCAAAATGTAACCGGCCACGGATGGCCGGTCCGCAGATAAGTCGTCGAAGATGACTTATCTGTCGCGAGCGCGCCGAGGCGCGCGACCCGTGACTAAGTGCGGGATGCACTTAGTCATAATCAAACAGGATGCAACCGGCCATGGATGGCCGGTCCCGCAGCCAAGTCGTCAAAGACGACTTGGCTGGCGCGAGCGCGCCAGGGCGCGCGACCCGTGAATAAGTGCAGGATGCACTTATTCATAACAACAAATAGCTACACCCGGGTGCCAGTGAACGTTGCGTCTCCGAATGCACCGAGCTTTACGTTGCCACCAATCGTGTCGCCATCAACCGCCGCTGAGACCTCCAGGGTCATTGGCATCGGGGATGTCATCTCGATCTCCCAGGTCAGGTTATCGCCATCGACAGTGCCACCATCGAACTCCTGAGTTCCCTGGGCACCTTCCATTTTTCCGGACAAGCTACTGCCATCTGTTTTAAGTGTCATGGTTGCCTGCTGCGCACCCATGGGTGAATTAATCGTACAATTCCAACTTCCGTCTGCGCTCATGTCGAGCCTCCTTTTCTGAATGGATATATCGGTGGATGTAAGCTCATCAAGATACAGAGGCCGAGTTGTGATGTCATCCCGATTACAGTAGCTTCAAAGGGAAACATCTGATTAGTGTAAGTATCACCACCAGGGCTATTAAATGAGCGCTATCACCGAAAACTGGCAGATTCGAAAACCTGCTGTAGGTTCCGACAGGGGCCTTGTTGCAACGCAGCATTACATTGCGTCCGACATCGGCGTAGAGGTCCTCAGACAAGGCGGCAATGCCATAGATGCCGCCCTTGCGGCAGGATTGGCGCTCGGCACCGTCGAACCCTGGATGTCTGGCGTTGGCGGCGGCGGCTACATGACAATCTATCTGGCCGCATCGAAAGAGGTCAAAGTCGTCGAGTTTGGGATGCGTGCGCCTTTCAATGCAAAAACAGAAGATTACCCGCTGGCCGGCGAAGGAGAGAATTCGAGCGATGCATTTAACTGGCCACAGGTCGTCGGTGATACCAATATCCATGGCCCACTATCGGTGGCTGTTCCTGGTTACATCAGGGGCATAGCAAAAGCGCTGGCGGAATTCGGCACCTGGGACTGGAAAGATGTTATTGCGCCGGCCTGCGAGCAGGCAGAGCTCGGCCTGCCCATTGACTGGTTCAGCGCCCAAAAAATCAGTACCTGGGCGAGAGGCCTGAACACTTACAGCGAAACCCGAAAAACCTACCTGGCAGACGGACTTCCCCCCGTGGCGGAACTGGATGGAACACTAGGCAGGCTGAAGTTAGGCAACCTCGCCAGGACATACCGCACACTACAATTGGAAGGACCTGAAACGTACTACACCGGAACACTTGCGCAATCTATCGTCTCGGATCTTAAGGCGGCCGGATCAAGAATCACCCTGCGAGACCTCGAGGATTACTCAGCATCCATCAACTCTCCACTAACGACCTCATACAGGGGCAGCAAACTATTCACGCCGGGCGAACTGACGGCGGGACCATCTATTATCCATGCGCTGGGAAAACTGGAGGAAATCTACTCGCCTGCGGGTAAACGCCCCGACGCGGAGGCTTACATCAGCTACGCCAACGCTCTCTTCAGCGCCTATGAGGACCGTCTTGAAAACCTCGGCGAAGGACCTGACACCAGGGTGCCCGGGAACACAACCCATCTATGTGTCACGGATTCCCAGGGTAACGTCGTTTCGCTAACCCAAACCATTATGTCTGCCTTTGGATCACGCATCATGCTGCCCGGTTCTGGCATCCTGATGAACAACGGAATGATGTGGTTTGATCCTCGCCCGGGAGGCCCCAACTCCGTGCTTGGCGGCAGACGACCCCTTTGCAATATGTGCCCCGTCATCCTGCAATCCGGGGATGGTTCACACACTGCCATTGGCGCCTGTGGTGGACGAAAGATTTTCCCGGCTGTTTTTCAACTGGCGGCCTTTGTCTCAGACTACGACATGACCATTGATGAAGCCGTTCACCACCCCAGGCTGGACGTGTCCGGGACCGACCAGGTCACCGTCATGGAGCACATGGATCAATCGATTCTCAGGAAGCTGGTAGATGCATTTCCAGGTCTGGTCGTCAGACCCAATGGAGTAAACCCGAACCTGTTTGCCCTGCCGCAGATCATCCGACGCGACGCTTCCGGGAGAATGACTGGAGGATGCTTCGTACCGTCACCCCATGCAAAGGTTTCAGCGTTTGGCGAGACGTAACGGAATCTTCTTAAGACGGTCAGCATGGGCAGCCGCGAAATCCAGGACCAGGTCATTCATACCCCGCGATTCTGAATTCGTTAACAGGACCATCCCGGTGCCGGATTCACGATGAAAGACCATGGTGCTACACATGCCTTTAATGTAACCCCCATGCTGCACAAAGCCTTTTGCACCACCATAATCAAAAACCCGCCATCCCAGCCCGTAGTAGACATTACCGAGCGCTTTTCGATAGGGGTAGTGGGCCTCGCGCCTCGATGTCCTGATAATCCCCTGATGCATTTCATCAAGCATATCCGCTGGCAATACTTCAGGGTTATTGCCTAACTGCGCCAGTAACCATTCACGCATATCAGCAATACTCGCATTTACGCCGGCGGCCGGGGCCACCTTGTAATAGTGCGATGTCGGTTTTACCGGACGCCACCTTTTGCCAGTCCAGACATGAGGTCGCGCATGGTTCGGATCGTCAACAAAGGACTTGTAACCAAAGGACGCGCGACTCATCGCCAGCGGCTTAAACAGATTCGCATCAACAAATCCCGGGTAATCCAGTTCAGTCTCCGATTCCACCAGGTCCGCGATAAGACTGAACACAACGTTCTGGTATCCATAGCATTTACCCGGAGCACAGACGAAATCTACCCGATCCAGCCGGTCGACTATCCTTCGGTAGGACATGTTTTCTTCA
>JABBBA010000049.1:0-3471 GCA_018607685.1 K189A clade bacterium
CCTATATACCGCAGATGCCCGCCTTTGCCGACATGCTGAATGTCGACGAAAAGGGCTACGGTTACCTTTTGTCAATCACAGGGGTTGGTGCGGTGGTTGGGACGATTATATCCGGGTCATTGCAAAGCTCACACCGACTGGGCCTCGCGATGCTGCTATCGGCACTTACTTTTTGTGGCTTTGTTTACCTGTTCGCACTGGTCTGTTGGCTGATGCCTCCCGGTGCGTTCTACCTTGCGCTGGGCATACTTTTTTCGGCGTCCATCTTCAGTTCGATCTTTATGATAACAACCACCACGGTCCTGCAGCTGGAAGTACCCGACAGACTCCGTGGCCGTGTCATGGGTTTCCATGGCATTTCCTACAACCTGTTTCCTCTTGGGGCGTTGCTGGTGGGCGCAATCGCTGACGTTAGCAATCCATCGGTAGGCATCAGTGTCAGTACCACAATTTTTGTCACCTACCTGTTCTGGGTTCTACTCACCCAACCAGGCATCAGAAAAATAGACGGAAAGGCGCTGACAGAAAAAGCAGGCTAGACAATTTAGTCGGGTAACTACCCGGCTATTTTCGGTGTATTCCAGATATCTCTTGCGATCTTCCAGGTACCGTTGCTTTGCCTTTGCAATATCCAGATATGGCGACTAACGGATCTCAAGGGGGGCGACCCGTCGTCAACCTTGGGCCTAAGGTAGCCATCGAAGCTCACTCTGACATAGGCAGAATCGCCTGAAATCACCACTTCGTCTACGAAGGTTTCCTGATCGAACTTGAATTTTCGAGTAAATCGATAGAATGAACGAGCCTCGTCCTGGTGTACGTCTTTGAAACTGGACGGCATCATCCAGACAGCATCATCGGTGAACAGATCAAAATACCGTTCAAAGTCATCAGAACGGATCACGTCCAGAGCTTCCAAAATCAGAACTCTGACGGCTTCATCTTCTTTCTGGACTCTTGCCAGCGCTGGCGCCACGACACTCAATTCCTCGAATAGGGCTATAAATACTACCCCTGGATCTTCGAACTACAAGCTTTATCCCCGCCTTTAGAGAGCCCGAAGCATCGGGTATGCTAGGTTAAGTCCTGTAGCCACCTGTATAACATGATGAAAATATTGAAATTTCTTAGCCTGACCCTGATTCTCCTGCTGGGATGTGCAGCCGTAATTCTTTACGAGGGAGACATTCCCAGGGACGTGATTGATGCGCGATATTCAAGCCCTGACTCACAATTTGCCGATTTAGGTGATCTTGGTCGCGTGCATTACCGGGATGAGGGCCGCAGGCAGTCCCCACCTATCATTCTGTTACATGGGTCCAATGCATCCCTGCATACTTTCGAACCATGGGTGATGAGCCTGGAGGAGAAGTTCAGGGTTATCACAATCGACCTGCCTGGTCATGGCCTGACAGGAGAAATTCCATCGGGAAACTACTCTAGCGAGTCCATGGTTTCCGTGGTGAATCAGATAGTGTCGCTTCTGAATCTGGAACAGTTCGTGATAGGTGGAAATTCCATGGGCGGCAGCATTGCACTCCGCTATGCCCTGGATCACCCCGAGAAGATCACCGGTCTTGTATTGATCAATTCATCCGGTCTCATCAGGAAGAAGTTTGACAATGATGATTCCCAGAGCGTCTGGGCGTTTAAACTGTTAGGGAACCCCTGGTTACGCGTCATAGGGGAAGTAGTAGACCCCTACTATTTGGTATCTCAGGGTTTAAGGGCGGCTTTTTACAACCAGACAGTCGTTACAGAAGCGATGATCATGCGCTACAACGATCTTGCCTTAAGAGAAGGCAGTCGAGGTGCCACGATGAAACGTTTTTCCGGAACGGCGGACGAAAAGTACCAGACCGAAGACCTTGTCAGCATCAACGTCCCAACGCTTCTGATGTGGGGCAAGGAAGACGCGGTCATCCCGTTTGCTTTTGCGTCAGGATACGAGGAGCTGATTCCAAACGTCACCACAGCATACTATGACGGAGTCGGCCACATCCCAATGGAGGAAATCCCGGAAACCTCCGTAGCAGACCTTATCGCCTTCCTGGAAACACTCAATGAAAGTTAAATCGATCTGGAGATACCCTATCAAGTCGATGGGCGGAGAATCCCTCACGCAAAGCATGCTTAGCCAGCACGGAGTTGTAGGTGATCGCAGCTATGCTCTGCATGACGGAAAATCAAGCTGTAGTGCAAAGAAGTACGCCCAGCTAATGCGCTACTCTGCCCGGTACGATGTCGAGCCAGACGGCACCAACATTCCACCGGTTACCCTGGAAATAGGACATACCGCGGTGAACTCGGAGGATCCGAACCTTGAAGAGCTTCTGACGAGAGAACTGGGTACCAGTGTCACCCTCGACAAGCTGCGACCCGCGGAGAACCTTGAATACTATCGGCGATCTACCGAACAACAACCTATAGAAGAAATCCGGAACGTATTGGGCCTGGAAGAGGGAGAGCCCTTCCCCGATTTCTCAGAATTTCCAGACTCAACCTTTGAGTACAACACCCCTCCAGGCACGTTCTTTGATGCATACCCGCTTCTGGTGTTGACGACCAACTCGTTAGAACGGCTTCAACAGGCTTCTGAAGGAACTGTTATCGATGAACGGCGCTTCCGCCCAAACCTGGTGATAGATGCCGAGGAACTAGAGGCAGATTTCATCGAGGAGCAATGGAGAGACCGCCTCCTGGAAATTGGCGATACCATTATTAAGCTCACCCTGCCCTGCCCCCGGTGCGTGATGACAACCATCGCCTTCCAGGACCTGGAAAAAGCGCCACAGATAATGAGGACGCTGGTGCAGGAGAATCATCATAAGCTCGGCATTTATGGCCAGGTAATAAAACCCGGCAAGATCCAACTGGGAGACCGGGCTCACCTACGGGAAGCTGACTGAAACACGCCCGCGAACTATCCGGGATTAAAAGACAAAAGAACAACTTCCACCTCGAAGCCAGGGATTCAGGTAATCGGCAGCCCGGCTATGAATGGCCAGGATGTGATTTCAGCGCTCAGGAAATTTCAGCGAGGAAATTCCTGGCCACCTGCGCGTGTAACGCAGCGCCGTGTGCCATAGCTGATTCGTTCAGGATCATTCGATTCGAATGACAGGGAGCAGCTAATGAAGGGTCGTCTGGTTTGACGCCCAAAAACAACATGGCCCCGGGGAATCGCTGTAACAGATACGAGAAGTCCTCGGCCCCCATCATGGGTGACCGCATTGGTCTGTAGGCTTTCTCGCCAAACAGCTCTCGTACCGTCTGCGCCGCGAATTCGGTAAAGGCACCTTCGTTGACCGTTACCGGGTAGCCCTCACCGATCTTGAATTCAACTTCCATTTCGTGTGCTTCACCGATCTTGGTCGCAAGCCGGTTGAGCCCTTCGTGGGCAAGGAGCCTCGAATTCTCAGATGTCGACCGCAGCGTACCGAGCACATTGGCCACTTCCGGAATCACATT
>JABBBA010000049.1:3481-4402 GCA_018607685.1 K189A clade bacterium
TTCTGGTTGTTCCCGCTTCAATTTTCGTGGTCGTGAGAACGATGGGGTCGAAAGCCGGAACCCTCCGGGTGACAAAGGTCTGAAACGCCTGAACGATCTCACAGGCAACAGGAATTGGGTCCAGGCAATCGTGCGGCATAGAAGCGTGCCCACCCTTGCCCCGCACTATCATTTCAAAGGTATCCGCTGCAGCCAGCAATGGTCCGGGACGCCCCGTGAAAACACCGGCTTCCAGCAACGGGGTGATGTGCAGGGCAAATACTGCATCCGGAGAACAGGGGGCATCGAACAGCCCCTCTTCCAACACTTCACGGGCACCAAAAAAACCTTCTTCACCGGTCTGGAAAAAGAAATCAACGCTGCCAGTCAATTCGCTCTGATGTTGTTTAAGTACTTTAGCCGCACCCACGAGCATCGCAGTGTGTGAATCGTGTCCGCAGGCGTGCATGACCCCGGGCCTTTTTGAAGCAAACGCCAGATCATTGTTTTCGGGCATGGGCAGCGCATCCATATCCCCTCGAAGCAGTATCCGCCGACCCGGCTTTGCGCCATGCAGTGTCGCGACAATGCTGGTTGTACGCTCGCTTTTACGTATCTCAAGATCAAGATCGCTAATCGCGTCCAACACTGCAGCCGTCGTCTCGGGAAGATCGTTCCCCAGTTCTGGATTAGCATGAATTCTGCGCCGCAGATCAATAATGTCAGGTAATAGTGATTGAGCTTCTGAAAAGGTATTCATAAGTTTTTCCCGGCGGTTGTCTCAGCAGGTGTTAACCAACGGGTTCTAGCCAAAAGGTACCGTGAATCCGCTGGCCATCGCCATGAGAGCGCTTGCTTCCACGCCGCCTTTTAGACGCTCTAACTCGCCGCCATCCAGCCACACACCCTGACATTCAGGGCAACGGTCTACCACAATCATGT
>JABBBA010000118.1 GCA_018607685.1 K189A clade bacterium
ATACCGCGGTGCGTGAAGCTTGGCAGGTGCCGCAGGTCACTTTGAGTTTTATCCAGTTGGAGGTTGTCGAGTCGCTTGAACAGGTGCTCGAAGGCAATCGCTGATTCCAGTCTTGCAAGCGGCGCTCCCGGGCAAAAGTGAACGCCCTGGGTGAAGGCAAGGTGTTTGGATGCATTTTCGCGTCGGATGTCGAAGTTCTCCGGGGAAGGAAAAAGTGCCTCATCTCTGTTTGCGCAACCGTACATGACACCTACGCCAGCACCTTCCGGAATCTGTACCCCATTTAGTTCGGTCGCTTTGGTGGCATATCGAAAATGGGCTTGTACAGGCGATTCAACACGCAGAACTTCCTCGACCAGATTGGGAATAAGCGATTGATCTTCCAGCACCAGTTTCATCTGATCAGGGTGTTGTAGTAGCAGTAACATGCCGGAAGTAATTGTGTTGGTGGTTGTCTCGTTTCCTGCAACCAGAAACTGCAGGACGATGCTATTGAGTTCAGCATCATCCAGCGGGCGGCTGTCTTTAAAGCGGGCTCGAATGAGGTCTGAAATAAAGTCATCACCCAGGTTCCGCTTTCGGTCCGCAATGATGTCATCGACCCAGGCTGAAAAGTCTCGTCTTAACTGTTGAACGGCGACCATCTCTTCATCGGAGAGCATACCTCCCAGATGAGAAATCGTATCCGACCAGGTTTTGAACTGACGTAACATGTCGCGCGGTAAACCCAGTGCTTCGATGATGACAATCAGCGGCAACGGTACGGCAAAATCATAGTTCATCTCGCAGTTACCACGGGGAACAAAACCATCAATCAGTTCGTCGGCAATCTCACGAATCCGGGGCTCCCAACTTGATACGCGCTTTAGGGAAAACGCCTTATTGACCAGGTTTCTATAGAACCGATGTTCCGGAGGGTCAGCCGTGAGTAACGTCCGTACCATACCCTTTTGGGGACGGTGGCTACCATCGGGAGCAGACGGGACCTGGACCCCGGTTTTAGAAGAGAAAGTCTCTGTGTCCTTCACCACCTGCATGACCAGGTCATATCGGCTGACCAGAAAGAAGTTGCGATCCGGTACCTGAAAAACGCCACCGTCTTCGCGCAGTGCCTGATAGTAATCAAATGGACATTCCGTGATGGCTGGGTCAAGTGGGTCGCGATTTAAAAGTGAATCATTCATTGCGGCATTATACCTTTACCGGGGCGGGCTTAGCGCCACCATTTCTGAGTGCTCTCCTGACTGCTGAGTGCTCTAGCCCCCTTGGGCGGTTAGGGTGAATTGGGCCCGCGACATACCCAGAATTAGACTAATGAACAATCCAGATAAAACTATCCAGTGATAAGTCGGTGTTTTAATGAAGCCCAGAGAAGTCAAAAAGCCGATCACAAATAGACGAGCAACGTCGGGTTCAGTAAACCTATAGCCCGAAGCGGCGTCAAAAACCAGTTGGCTTAGTGGTGCCGCTGCCCAAAACAAATAGGTCGCAGTGCTATTCTCGAAATACTGTTCCTTGGGGGGTGTGTCTGAATCGCAATCGACTCTTATGACCTGAGCAGAAAGCGCGAGCGCAATTGCGGGACATACGGTTAACAGGAAAAGAGGCAAAGTCCAGGAAACGTCCAGGTTTGACCAAAAAAGCCAAAGATATCGCAAGATGACAAACACCAGGGCGCAACTGGCAGCGACTTGTAACGAATATAATTGAATCTTCGATCTTCTTCGGATCTGTTCTCCGATATTGCGGAGAAGCTCGGTAATTCCGAGGCCAAGGATTATTGCGACTGTTACCTGCACAAATTCGAATTCAGTCACGAAATACATCTCGACAGTATCAAGGGCCGACTATGAACAAAAACATCAGAGGATTCAAACATTTGGAAAACACTCCACCTGGGCAAAGGCAGAGTCCCTGCTGGATCACAGAGAGATGCCTGGGGACGTCGTTATGTCGAGTCAGCAGCACCACGGGATATTCCCGTGTTCCGTATCGAGAGGGTTTAGTTCGCACCGGCCAGCACCTCGGCGCGAGCAATGCCTGGGGATCAGTTCTCGAGCGCTTTCAACATTCTCTTTAGCGCAAAATGTCGGTAACTCTCCCGAACCAGGGCTGTGATTTTCTTCCAACTCGGTTTTCCCGATAGATCGAAACTGACCCATCCGTTGTGACCGATATAGGCGGGTACCCGGTATCGATCGTCGAATGAAGTAAGGGCAACCTGCCGGTCCATACCCACCCAGGCCTGAAGCTCTGTATGACCCTGCCACTGGTGAAGGTTGCAAAAGGTTTTTTTGCCAGCCTTAAAACAGGGGGATCCGAACTGTGTCCCTTCGGTGACTTCAGGCAAGTTCAGGCAGATGTCGCGCAGTTGTTTCAGCACCTTCTTGTTTGAAGCAGAGACATAAGGGTCAATGTCTTCCGGCTTCATCTTCTGTGTTGGCGGCTTAACCTTTACCGGACTGAGCCCATCGACAAGTCCGGGCGGTACAACTTTGCAATAGGCATCAAAAGCAAGCTGTGAAACGCGGTCCCATTTAATGCCCTGGTTGAGTTCTATGCCTACCCAGCCTTTTGGTCCGGTATAGGGCGGCACAAAAAAATGCCTGGGCGCGCTCTCGACCAACATCGTTTGCATGTCTCTAGACATGTTTAGTATCAGGGCAACTTTGCCGTCGCCGTGATGGTTGAGGGAATAGGTGGCGAAAATTTTACCGGCGGCTTTGAATGTCGGAAACCCATGAGAGACAAATTCTTCGGTTTCCGGAAGTCCCAGGCAGATCTCTTTTACAACATCATAAACGGTTGTCATGGGGCAGGAACCCATAGGTTTTGTCTTATACTCTACCGTCTCTGAAAGTGGGGTCAAATAATGGATCGAGTAAGGCTTGGACGAACAAATCTGATGGTGAGTCCCGTGGGGCTTGGTTGTGGTGGATACAGCCGTCTGGGTATGCGTGAAAGTAAGGATGCCTCGATTGCAGAAGGGGTGGTTAAACATGCCCTGGATCTGGGGATCAATTACTTTGATACGGCCCGTGTCTACGGTACCGAGGAAGTGGTTGGAAAAATAGTTCAGAGCGAGCGGGCCGACGTCGTGATCAGTACAAAGACGATGTTCCGTGACAAAGACGGTGGCTATATGCCGGCTGAAAAGCTTGTTGAGTCGCTGGAGAAAAGTCTCGTGAGAATGAATACGGACTATGTCGACGTATTTAGTTTTCATGGGGTGACCCCGGAGCATTTGGACTATTGCATCGAGGAATATGTGCCAGTGCTCCAGCAACAGATAGAGCTTGGAAAGATCCGGCACCTGGGTGTTACGGAAAGTTTTGCACAGGACCCAACTCATGAAATGTTACGAAAAGCAGTTCCAGGCGGCTGTTTTGACGTTGTGATGGTCGGGTTCAATTTCCTTAATGCCGGCGCGCGGGACCAGGTTCTCCCAGATTGCATTGCGCACGATGTCGGCACCCAGGTTATGCATGCGGTTCGCAGGGCTCTCAGCAACCCCGATGTGCTGATACAAAATATAGAACAGTTGATTGCCAGCGGTGAAATCAATAAAGGCGCTGTTAATGCTGATGACCCATTGGAATTTTTAACCAGTCACCCCGGGGTTCAGTCTATTGTCGAGGCAGCTTATCGATATTGCCGGCATGAGCCGGGTGTTTCTCTGGTCTTGACGGGAACCGGCAGCGTGGATCATTTAACCAGCAACGTCGCGGCACTCACTGCACCACCGTTGCCTGACGACCTGATGGCGGAGCTGGACAGTATTTTTGGGAAAGTCAGGTCAGTCTCGGGCGACTAATGCCCATTCTCCGGTAACTCGCTGGAGAGCAGGCTTCTCAAGCCAACATCAAGAGACACCGGTTCAATACCCAGACTAATAAGGTCGTCCGTACTGAAATTTTTATTTTCGAGTAATCGGCGTACTTCATCCTGCGTGATAACAGGTAACCCAGGTAACAGGTGAGTCATTGGCGCAAGCAGGCTTAGCAGGGTGAACGGCATTGAAACAACCCGGCAATCTTCCCCTGCGGACTCAATGCAAAGTTCGATAAAACGCCGGTAAGTGGTAGGGGCTTTCCCCGGCACGGCCATGGTTTTGCCGATGCTTGAAGAGGTGTCAATGCAAGCTCGAATAGCTTTGACAACATCGCTGGCAAGTACGGGCTGGATAAGCGATTGCCCATTGTCAGGTAGTGGAATGATCGGGGACCTTCTGGCAATTCCAATGACGCGCTCAATATTGTTCAGTCCTGGTGCGCCATAGATCATCGTTGGGTGCAGCAGGGTAGCAGGGATGTCGCCCATCCAGATGGCATGGGACATTGCGGCGAGGCGGTCGCATTTGTCATCTGGAAATCGTGTATAGATGCGCGTCGATCCCAA
>JABBBA010000270.1:0-4017 GCA_018607685.1 K189A clade bacterium
AAGCCGCCTACTACCATTCTGGAAAAAGACGAGAATGGTAACGATGCGTGGTTCCCTGATGGTGAGCTTAACTCGTCTTATCTGGCGCTCGACTATCACGTCGAGCAGGGTCGCGGTGACCAGACCGCATTGATTTACGATTCACCGGTTACGGATTCAACCGCCTCCTACACCTATAGTGAGTTAAGGGATGAAGTTGCAACCTTTGCCGGTGTACTGGCCTCGTTAGATATCAATATGGGTGATCGAGTCATTATTTATATGCCAATGATTCCCCAGGCAGCTATCGCAATGCTCGCGTGCGCACGCATAGGTGCGATTCATTCGGTTGTGTTCGGCGGCTTTGCCGCAAAAGAACTGGCGACAAGAATTGACGACGCAACACCCAAGGCAATTTTGTGTGCGTCCTGTGGCGTAGAATTTTCCAACGTCATCGCCTACAAGCCACTGATCGATGAGGCGCTCCAAATCAGCGAACACACAATTGATCATTGTGTTGTTTACCAGCGCTCGCAGTCAGTCGCCGAGATGAGTAATTCCTGGGACAGGGACTGGGAGTCGCTGCTCATGGGGGCGGAACCTGTAGATCCTGTTTCACTCGCATCAAATCATCCCCTTTATATTCTTTACACCTCCGGGACGACAGGGAAACCCAAAGGCGTGGTCCGGGATAATGGCGGCCATGCGGTTGCGCTGACCTACAGCCTGAAAAATATCTATAACGTGGCCGCTGGGGAAGTCTTCTGGGCGGCATCCGATGTAGGTTGGGTGGTAGGACATTCCTATATTGTTTACGGACCGCTCTTTGCTGGCTGTACCACCATATTGTTCGAAGGCAAGCCTGTGCGTACGCCGGATGCAGGAACCTTCTGGCGAATTTTGTCTGACTATAAAGTGAATGTCTTTTTCACCGCACCCACCGCCTTCCGGGCAATTCGAAAGGAAGATCCGGAAGCGAGTCTGCTACCACAGTATGATCTCAGCCATCTTCGTACCCTGTTTGTTGCCGGTGAGAGAACAGATCCCTCCACCTATGAATGGCTGTGCGAGATACTGGGCGTGCCGGTGATTGACCACTGGTGGCAAACGGAAACCGGTTGGCCCGTCGCCTGCATCCCCATGGGTATAGAGCCCGCCGAGGCGAAGGCGGGTTCGGTCGCCATGCCGGTACCGGGTTTTGATGTACAGATTGTTTCTGAGAGTTGTGAGCCCTTAAGTGCCAATGAAGAAGGCGCCGTGGTGATCAAGCTGCCACTCCCGCCGGGGTGCCTGCCTACGGTATGGGGAGACCACGAGCGCTACGTGGAGTCTTACCTCAGTGAATACCCTGGTTTCTATCACACCGGTGACGGCGGTTATATCGATAGTGATGGTTACCTGTACATCATGGGCAGGACCGATGATGTGATTAATGTCGCTGGACATCGACTGTCGACCGGGCAAATGGAAGAGGTCGTCGCAGCACATCCCGCGGTGGCGGAATGTGCGGTGGTTGGTATTGAAGATCGAGACAAAGGCCAGGTGCCGGTTGGAATGGTGGTGATTAAGGATGGCGTCAATATTGATTTGAGCACGCTTGAAGGCGAAATGGTGGCAATGGTTCGCAAGGACGTTGGTGCGTTTGCCAACTTCAAGCGAATTGTCAGGGTGCTGCGGCTGCCAAAAACCCGCTCAGGCAAAATATTAAGGCAGGTTATCCGGAAGATTGTTGATACAAAGCCCTATGAGATGCCTGCGACGATTGATGATCCTGCAATCCTGGAAGAGATTGCTGGAGCTTTCAAAGAAAATGGCATCGGTTTTATTGCGGAGCAACGATGATGGCAATTAAGACAGTCCTGATCACCGGTGCGTCTTCCGGGTTTGGTGAGGCCTGCGCACGAAAATTTGCTGCCGAGGGGCACCGGCTTATCCTTGCAGCCAGGAGAACGGATCGAATCGAAGCTCTGGCAAGGGAGCTTGGTGCGCAGGTTGATACGCTGGCCGTAACACTGGATGTGCGTGAGCGAGAATCGGTTGAAAAGAAGCTCGGTGGGCTGCCGGATGGGTTCTCAGAGGTTGATATTTTGGTTAACAACGCCGGCCTGGCGCTGGGTTTAAATTCAGCCGACCAGGCGGACCTTGACCATTGGGACACGATGGTAGACACCAATATCAAAGGGCTGATGTACTGCACCCGGGCGATCCTGCCCGGCATGGTGGCACGCGGTGCAGGCCACATAGTGAACATCGGGTCGGTTGCCGCAAGCTGGCCCTATCCCGGTGGTAATGCCTATGGCGGTACAAAAGCGTTTGTGCAGCAGTTTTCAAGAAACCTGCGGACTGATCTGGTGGGGAAAAACATTCGCGTCAGTGTGGTCGAACCCGGCATGTGTGAGACTGAGTTCTCGCTGGTCAGGTTTGAAGGCGATGCAGACAAGGCGTCTACCGTTTACGATGGAATGCAGCCATTGAGTGGAAAGGATGTAGCCGATATCGTCTACTGGACCACCCAGGTTCCGCCCCATATCAACGTTAATCAGCTGGAAGTAATGCCCGTGGCGCAAGCCTGGTCACCCTTTGCGGTACATCGGGATAGCTGAAGAAGTAGCGTTGGTACAGTTCATCCGGGTAACGTGAAACGGCTCATGTTTGGCGCTATACTGGGGATCACTCCATCCCATTTTGTTGCACCTGATGATTATTGTTCATGGCACTTTTCCCGTTAAAGTTGATGTTAGAGATGACGCGCTCGAGTTGATGCGTCAGATGGCGAATGCCAGCCGGGAAGAAGAGGGTTGCGTCAGCTACGAGTTCTACGTTGGCTTGACTGACCCCAATACGTTGCTTCTTTTCCAGGAGTGGGAGTCCGTTGATGCGCTTCAGGGACATTTTGAAACAGACCATATGGAAGAATTTCTAAAGCTGTTGCCCAATGTTCTCGATGGGGAGGTGGCAACCCGTCGCTATGAAGTAAAGGTTAGCAATGATGTGTTCGAGGGCGGGGACTTCGACCCTGAACCTGTTCACATTGAAGAAGAACGCGAAAAAATCATTCACTAGTGCTCGTTCGAGTACCGACTAGAGTATCTCCAGGACCGACTCAGGTGGTCGGCCGATGCGTGCCTGGTCTCCGCAGACAACGATCGGGCGCTGCATCAGCTTTGGCGTAGCTACTATTGCGGCTAGTACGTCATCCTCGGACGAACCGGCATTTAATCCGGAAGTTTTGTATTCGTCTTCACCGGTTCTGACAATGTCAGCCGCCGTGATACCTAACATATTCACGATCCCGGCGAGTTCACTTGTCGATGGAGGAGCTTCGAGGTAAAGCACAATGCTGAGCTCCAGGTCCCGTTCTTCCAGCAGCGCGAGAGTCTGTCTGGATTTGGAGCATCGGGGGTTGTGATAAATGGTAACTGAAGTCATAGTCTTGCCTCGTAAAATTCATAACTGAATGTTAACAACTCGTATGCTAATGCCAATGATTGAGGCAGTCTGGGATTTTATCAAACTGCTGGTAAAAAATTATGCCGAGGATGGCTGTCAGTCGACGGCGGCTGCGCTGACCTATCAGACATTATTTGCTGTCGTACCGCTGCTCACGATTACCTACACCGTACTGGAGGCATTCGAAGCATTCAGTGGCGTAGGCGACGTGCTGCAGGATTTTGTGTTCGATAATGTCGTGCCGGAGTCCGTCTCGGTTGTGCAGGAATATATCCAGGAATTTTCTTCCCAGGCCATGAGTCTTTCCGGGCCCAGTTTGGTCGTGGTGGGAATTACGGCTTTCCTGATGATGCACACCATTGAAAAATCGTTTAACGATATCTGGCGGATCCGGGAGCCAAGAGAGGGCTTCCAGCGCATCCTGATGTACTGGGCGATCCTGACACTTGGTCCGGTGCTGATGTTCCTTGGCCTTGCCAGTACAACCTATCTATTTTCCCTTCCAATCATCACCGGCGTTGGGGCGTCAAAGTTGTTCGGGGTTGTTCCCCTGGTACTGAATACCGCACTTTTCACGCTGATGTATGT
>JABBBA010000270.1:4032-4381 GCA_018607685.1 K189A clade bacterium
CCGATCCGGCATAGCGTAATCGCGGCAGCGGTGGTGGCGATTGGCTTCGAGCTGGTCAAACAGCTGTTCGGGCGCGTCATGGGCATGACTGATTTTGCGGTGATCTACGGCACTTATGCCGCTGTGCCGCTCTTCCTTATCTGGCTTTATGTTTCATGGACGATTGTTCTGTTTGGTGCAGAGCTGAACAAGAATATGGGATTATTCCGGTCTCAGAGAAGTCCGAAAATGGAACCTCCGCTGGTGCAAATATTGATCATCCTGCATGAATTTTTTCGGTGTCATCGCCTGGGCGAGGTAGTTACTGACAAGACAATCACCGGCCTGAGTCATCGGGTTGATATGCAGG
>JABBBA010000184.1 GCA_018607685.1 K189A clade bacterium
TCCATCCCGTTCGACATCGGATGGCAAATTGAAGTTAATGGAAAAGAACGTCAGCCTATCATGGTCAATTTTGGTTTTTTGGCCCTTGAACTCGAAGCGGGCCAATATGAAGTGAAGCTTAGCTATGAACCTCCCTCTTTCCGTTGGGGCTTCCTGTTGAGCATCTCTGCATTGATCATATATTTGATAACTGCAGTGTTGTCATCAGGCTCCTGTAAAACTCTGCAAAACCGTTTCCAGGGTTAGCGCCTTAACTGAATCCGGATCCAGAGAATATTCCTATAACCGTGTTTAGACCGAGATACTTAGGTAGCGGATTCGGCCTCATTGTGTGCATTTCGCAATGCCATCACAGAACGCCAATCGTATACGAGGCCTCTGACTCCATACTCATTGTAGAAGACAGCACCATTACGAACCCGCACAAAAAAGCCTGTATTGACCGTCATCTTTTTTGGTTTGGTGGATAGCACCAGACGGCTCAGAGACATACCCACCGGGTTCGGCAACTCCGCCGTGTTACTCGAGAGCACATATACGTAGACGAGGGTTTTGAGATCAACCAATGATGTCAACCTCGCAACGGTGGCTTCAATTTGAATGAACATCTGGAGTTACCGTACCTAACCATTCTTTGAAAAATGTGGTTCATAACGCCTGTCTTCCTTGGGCGTGACAACCTGCCAACTACTGATGTCTCTTTTGGGTCGATAGCAACGCTTTCTCCCGCCCCTTGTGTAACTTCCGCTTTGGGGCGGTAAACGACACCCGCCACCACACCCACCCCTAGCTAATGGCCAAAAGTGGTCAATTTTGTTTTTCTTTAAAAGGACTACAGTATCTCATTAGAGCTGATCAGCCACATCTGCGATCACCCGCAGCGTTGCGGATTCTCTGGGCCGGGCACGACGGCTCTTCGGGTTGGCGAGTTGGGTGCAAAGACTCCGTGGTAGCGGGTTAGATGGGTCATGGGTCTGGGCACCAGCGCGGCCAGCCGTGTAAGAAAGGCTGAGGTGTAAACAGAATGTGGGTAGTGCCGTCGCGGAACGGATGGTTGTAACATTGGGGTATGAATACTCACCCCCACTTTTTGGCTTTATTCAAACCAACACACGTGATGATCATCTGCATTTGCACGGTGCTCGCGGCGTGCGAACCTTCAGTGAACGAAAAGATAGACAAAGGGCAAATCATGAAAGACCAATTGATCGCAGACTACGGGAACTGGCCTTCCCCCATCACACCCAACAGCCTGGTAGAGGGTGTGCGTGGCATTGGCAGTCTTCAATATGACAACGGATTTGTTTACTGGCTTGAATCCCGGCCGGAAGAAGCCGGACGGCAAACTATTATGCGCTGGCATCAAGAATCAGGCGTGGAAGAAATACTACCGACTCCTTTCAACGCGCGATCTCGGGTTCATGAGTACGGAGGAACAAGCTACCTCGTTCATGGGAATGTCATTTGGTTTAGCCAATTCGACGATCAGCGCCTTTATCGCATGACACCAGGAGACGTACCGGAACCGATTACAGCTAAGACTGCGAATAAGAGCGCGATCCGATTCGCTGCCTGCACACCCGATGCAGCACGCGGCCGACTGATTTGCGTCCGCGAGGATCACAGAGCTGAGGGTGAGCCGCGCAATGAATTGGTGGCGGTGGCGATGGATGGCAGAGATCAGGAAGGCGAAATACTCTTTGCGCAAAGTGACTTTGTCTCAGCGCCACGACTGTCATCGGATGGTTCATCGATCGCGTTTGTGAGCTGGATGCATCCCAATATGCCATGGGACAACACAACCCTTTGGTCGGCTAACGTCAAACGAGACGGCTCTCTTTCTGACTTGGCGAAACACAATTCGAACACACAGGAATCTGTCATAGACCCTCAATGGTCAGAAACCGGAGACCTATATGCGCTCACGGATCGCAGTAATTGGTGGTCTTTGAATCGTGTATCCACGGATACATTTGAAGCCATTGCTCACGATGAAGATGAAGTAGAAATTGGCGGTCCCATGTGGACCCTGGGTGCAAGCTATTATGCTTTGAGCGCACCTAACCGTGCAGTTGCGGTCATGAACCGGGGAGGCGTCGAACACCTGTCCATACTGGACCTGGAGGGGAAGGGTTCTAGCGCAATACCGATTCAGGACGTAACAGGTATCGGCAGCATGGTACTCGCTGACGATCGAATAGTGGCGGTACTTAGGTACGCCAACAAACCGGCTGAGCTTGTTTCATTTAAAACTGATGGAACCGACATCTCGGTCATACGCACAACAAGCAACAGCGCCAACCCTGCCTGGTCATCACCCTACCAATTGGTCACCTTTCCGACGGGTGACGGAAACGCCGTCGCACATGGTATTTATCTTCCACCCCAACACCCTGACGCCAGCGCACCGCCTGACCAAACCCCACCATTGATCGTCACCGTTCACGGTGGTCCAACGGGTGTTTCCTCACCGGGTTACTCATTGGCTCAGCAGTTCTGGACGTCGAGGGGTTTTGCTATTTTGGACTTGAATTATCGAGGTAGCACCGGTTTTGGTCGTGAGTATCGTCGAGCGCTCTATGGCAATTGGGGGGTCGCAGATGTAGAGGACGCAGTAGCAGGCGCCAAGTGGCTATCTGATCAGAAACTCGCAGACCCCGAGCGACTGATTATTAGAGGAGGCAGTGCTGGCGGCTTTACGGTTCTGGCAGCTCACGCTTTTCACAACACATTTTCTGCCGGTGCCAGTCACTATGGCATCAGCGATCTAACCATATTGGCAGAAGAAACACACAAATTTGAATCCAGATACCTCGATCAGGTGATCGGCCCGTATCCTGAGCTGGATCACGTTTATCAGCAACGATCACCCATTAATCACCTGGATAATTTCAAGGCACCTCTCATTATGCTGCAAGGTCTTGACGACAAGGTCGTACCGCCAAATCAGTCTGAGATGATTTTCGAGGCGCTAAAAGCACGAGGAGTACCCACGGCCTATGTCAGCTTTGAAGGTGAAGGTCATGGGTTTAGGAAAGCCGAGAACATTGTTTACGCCATTCAGGCAGAGCTCTATTTCTATTCCAGGGTACTCAACATGCCGGTGGCAGATGATCTGCCAGCGATAGAAATCGATAATTTGAAAGACATCGAATGAGAAAAATGATGGGCTTGCCTTCTTCTCTCGGGAAGCACGCTCTTTAACGGGTCCGGATTGAACAATTCTTTCTCGTCACTTCAATCTTCACACCGGCCGCGGTGTGGGAAGGGGAGGGTATTGGTCGAGCGCAGGGCCATCGCGAGATATCACGAGACATACATTAAAACTGACGGTGAATGGCTCATCAGTCATCTGAAGGTTATGCCGCCGGTCATGGGCGTAAAAGACGAGAAAGGGGGTAGGCCCTTTTAAGTTGAAACCAAACGCCAATCGCCGAATACTGACGCTTCAGTTAACCAGGACAAAAAAATGAGCACATCAAACTGGCCACCGGCACCAGACCTGCGCCGTGACGACATTGGATTTACCTTCCGGGGTACTGAATATCTTGGCCATATTGTGGCCCCGGCCGAGTCGGCAGGTCCGAGGCCCCTTGTCTTGGTGATACACAATTACCAGGGCCTGAAATTTTTTGATGTTGACGTTGCGGAGTATCTGGCAAGGCTGGGATACGTAGGGCTTGCGATTGATATGTACGGCGAGCTTGTTCCAGCGGATCAACGAACCTGGCCGAGCGACGCGTCCAGGATCGAGGAGTTCCAGAAGACCTGTTTCGAAGGAATGGTTGCCTGTGATCACGATTTTGAGTTCTTCCGTGCGTTGCTCAGTGAGTGGCTTGATCGTGGTTTATCCCACGAAACGGTTGACTCATCGGTATCGGCAGCGGCGATTGGTTACTGCTTTGGCGGAATAGCTGTACTTGAAGCAGTACGCGGCGGACTCGACCTTTCCGGTGTGGTTTCCTTCCACGGGCTGCTGCAAACCGGCGAAGACGGAAGCCCAGGGATGTTCGGCGTGGAAAGACCGACTGTTAAGCCCTGTGACAATGTGTACAACACCAATACGGTGGTGCTGATTGAGAACGGCAAGGATGATCAGCTGGTGCCTGATGAAAGCAAACAGCGTTTCTACAGGGAAATGGATAAAGCAGGAGTGCCGTGGATATTTCACGATTATGCAAAAACCCCTCACGGGTTTGCGCTTCCCGAGAGCCTGGGTCCTCCCGGGCATCTGCATGAGGATACGGATCGGCGCTCAACAATGAGCATGCTGAATCTCTTCCGTGAGATCTTCCCGGGGGTGTCTCAGAACAGCGTGGGGCATAATGCGGCGGGCACCAGCATCCCTGCCTGATTGGCGAGCGCAACATCCGGTGCCC
>JABBBA010000053.1:0-3630 GCA_018607685.1 K189A clade bacterium
GCCGGGGCCTAGCTTGCCGCGACGATATTAACGGTGGGAATGATCGCCTGGTCTGCCGAGTTCTGGAACGATTCAATCTGATGGAAGTTCAGGTATCGGTAGATATCCTCAGACATCGGTTCGAGGTCCTTCATGTATTCCAGATACTCCTCGACGGTTGGAAGCTTACCCAGAATACTTGCAACCGCTGCCAGTTCAGCAGAGGCCAGGTATACATCGGCACCATCACCAAGTCGGTTGGGGAAGTTTCTAGTCGACGTCGATACACACGTTGAGTTCGGCGCTATTCGAGCCTGGTTTCCCATACAAAGAGAGCACCCGGGCATTTCGGTTCTGGCGCCAGCCTGGGCGAATACGTTGTAAACGCCTTCCTCCATTAGCTGGTGTTCATCCATCTTGGTTGGTGGCGATATCCAGAGCCGTGTTGGTATGGATTTGGCTTTACCGAGCAACTGTGCTGCAGCGCGGAAGTGTCCAATATTGGTCATGCAGGAACCTATGAAGACTTCATCAATTTTCGTTCCGGTTACTTCGGACAGAGGCTTGACGTCATCCGGGTCATTAGGACATGCGAGTAACGGTTCCTTGATTTCATTCAGGTCGATTTCAATGATTTCTGCGTATTCGGCATTCGCATCAGGTTCCATGAGAACCGGGTTAGCTAACCAGGCCTGCATGGCTTCAATTCTTCGACCGATGGTTCGGGCGTCGCCATAGCCTTCTGAAATCATCCATTTTAGTAGCGTGATGTTCGAACTGATGTACTCGATGATGGGTTCTTTGCCCAATCGAATGGTACAACCACCGGCGGATCGCTCTGCGGATGCATCACTGATTTCAAAGGCCTGCTCAACCTTCAGATCAGGAAGTCCTTCGATTTCCAAAATACGGCCTGAGAAAACGTTTTTCTTGCCTTCTTTGGCGACGGTCAGTAGCCCTCGCTGGATGGCGGCATAAGGAATGGCGTTCACCAGGTCCCTTAGCGTAATCCCTGGCTGCATCTCTCCTTTGAATCGCACGAGTACAGACTCTGGCATGTCGAGCGGCATCACGCCGATGGCTGCAGCGAATGCAACCAGGCCGGAACCTGCCGGAAAACTGATACCCATGGGGAATCTTGTATGTGAGTCTCCGCCTGTCCCCACGGTATCCGGAAGCAGCATTCGGTTCAGCCAGGAGTGAATAATGCCGTCACCGGGTCGCAGCGCAACGCCGCCCCGGGTCTGGATGAAATCAGGTAGCGTGTGTTGCGTGTCAATATCGACGGGCTTTGGATAAGCCGCTGTGTGACAGAATGACTGCATGACCAGGTCGGCTGAAAACCCGAGGCAGGCCAGTTCTTTCAGTTCATCCCGCGTCATGGGACCGGTTGTGTCCTGGGAGCCGACGGTTGTCATGCGGGGTTCGCAATAGGTACCGGGGCGCACGCCTTCAACACTGCAGGCTTTGCCGACTATTTTCTGCGCCAGTGTAAAGCCCTTATCGTTTGCTTCGACAGGTGTAGGCTTTTTGAACACATCGTTTGGTTCGAGCCCGAGAGCCTCTCTTGCTCTTTCTGTGAGGCCACGACCAATAATGAGAGGGATTCTTCCCCCGGCGCGAACTTCGTCTAGTAAGACGGGTGTTGATAGTTCAAATTCGCTTATGGTATCGCCGGCTTCGTTTGTGATTTTTCCTTCGTAGGGGTGGATGGTAATAACATCACCCATCTGCATTTTTGCGACGTCGCATTCGATGGGTAGGGCACCTGCATCTTCCATCGTGTTGAAAAAGATTGGCGCGATCTTGCCGCCAAGACAGACGCCGCCGTCTCTCTTGTTAGGTATATAGGGAATGTCATCTCCCATGTGCCAAAGCACGGAATTGGTCGCTGATTTCCTTGATGAACCGGTGCCGACAACGTCGCCGACATAGGCAATAGGGTGACCTTTTTGTTTCAGTTCTTCGATGGTCTCCAGCGGTCGGTCCATGGTTTTGATGAGCATAGCCTGCGCATGCAACGGAATGTCGGGACGACTCCAGGCATCTCCTGCAGGAGACAGGTCATCGGTATTGGTTTCCCCTTCAACCATAAAGACTGTGATGGTGATTTTTTCGGGGACCTCGTCTTTATTCAGGAACCATTCTGCATTCGCCCATGACTGCAGGACAGACATAGCGTGTTCGTTAGATTTGCTCTTCTCTACAACGTCATGAAATGCATCGAACATCAGCAGCGTTCTTGACAGGGCAGTTGCAGCGGTGGCAGCGGTTGCCTCGTTATCAAGCAGCGTGATCAATGGCTCGATGTTGTATCCACCAAGCATTGTTCCCAGGAGTTCTGTTGCACGAACGTTGTCGATGATGGCTGACGTCGCCTCGCCCTTGGCTATCGCTGCGAGAAAAGCAGCTTTAACATACGCGGCGTCATCAACCCCTGCCGGGATTCTGTTCTCGAGGAGATCTATAATGAAATCTTCTTCACCTGCTGGAGGATTCTTCAACAGCTCAACCAGTTCATTAACCTGTTCAGCGTTCAAGGGTTTGGGAACAACGCCTTCTGCTGCGCGTTCTTCCATATGTTGTCGATAGGCTTTAAGCACGACCTTTACCTCACTGTATAATGACGATGTATCGTCCGGTTTAAATGACGAACATGTCGTCCGGTTCAAAAGGGTGGCAAGTGTACTGGATGAACGGCTTAAAGTTAAGCCAACAAAGCCCCCCACACGGTGTAAGACTATGAATGTGAACAGTTTTTTAAGGTGTAAAACACCGGATTTGTGGCTTGAACAAGCCGAAGACAACCTGTCAGTTTTGCTGATTGATCACGCTAATTGCGAGAAAAAAGCCGCGTCGACCGCATTAAACCTGATGTACCGGCATGTTGATCAAACTGAAATGATTTTAAAACTTTCGAAAATAGCGCGAGAAGAACTTCGCCATTTTGAACAGGTGGTGTCTCTCCTGAAAGATAGGAATATAACGTATGCCCAACTTTCTTCATCCCGGTACGCAGGAGAACTTAGATCAGGGGCGCGTACCCATGAACCAGCCCGATTGATCGACGTCCTGATTATCAGTGCCATCGTGGAGGCCAGGAGTTGTGAACGGTTCTCGCGGCTAATAGAGGTTCTGGACGACGAACTTGCGGAGTTCTACCAGTCGCTCCTGAAATCCGAGGCCAGGCATTTCCTGTTTTACCTTAACCAGGCTGAAAAGATTGCCGACGGAGAGGCTATCCAGGATCGTATCGATTTATTTCTGGAGGCAGACGAGCGCCTTATCCTGACTCCCGATCCGGATTTCCGATTCCATAGCGGGGTTCCTGTCACCTAAGCTCCCGTCGCCTAAACCGGAGGCGTCAGAAGTTGTACTGAACCAGTTCCAGGTCTGAATCAGTGGCCCGCAGAAATTTCATCGATGTATGCCAGTCTCCAAGCACGTAACGGGTTCCCTGACCGGATTGCAGACCGACTTCATGAACAGCGGGGCGATGAGTGTGGCCGTGAATCAGAATCTTTGTTCCCGCCTCGTTCATCACGTCAATCACTTCTTCCGGGGTGACATCCATAATATCTTCGGCTTTCTCTCGGGAGACCTTTTGGCTTTTCCCACGTATCTGCTGGGCAATAACTTTCCTTTCCTGCA
>JABBBA010000053.1:3640-4375 GCA_018607685.1 K189A clade bacterium
TGCATCTGTTTCGACAGGAAATCCTCCTGGAACGCATCTGAACGAAGGAGCATTCTGGCTTTCATATACTCTTCATCGCGAGTACAGAGGCTGTCGCCGTGCATCAGCAGGGCAGGCCGATCTCCCAGGGTAATAGCGTAGGGGTCAGGGAGTAGCTTCGCAGCGGCAGCCTTGCAAAATACCTCGCCAATCAGGAAGTCCCGGTTGCCGTGCATAATGAATACTTCGCAGGAAAGACCTGATACCGCTTCGGCGACCTCTTGAATCAGCGACGATTCGTCGTCATCGCCCAGCCACAATTCGAAAAAATCGCCGAGAATATAAAGTTCATCGATGGCCTGGCACTCGTCGTTCAGGAACCGGGTGAAGGCGCAGGTGAGGTCTTCGCGGTCGGCATCGAGATGTAGGTCTGAAATGAATATCCGTTTCATGCTGTTTTGTACCTTTCCGTAATAGATGGTCTAAGTGGGCGGTGTTAATAGTATCTTTGACCCATATGTGTGCTGCGCACACTGCTTTTTCAGTGTTAACGGCTAAGCCTTTGCTTTTCTTAAAAAAATCGATGATTTCTTGTTTGACTGTATCCATTCCCATTAGTAGAATGCGCCCCTTTCTAGCAGTAGGTAGGCTAGAAGTTGCGGTATTATCCAGTGATTTAGGGTTGATCCGCAATGACCTACGTTCGGGGTATAGCGCAGTCTGGTAGCGCGCCTGCTTTGGGAGCAGGATGTCGGG